>CAZIFH010000072.1:0-6820 GCA_964539065.1 uncultured Candidatus Bathyarchaeia archaeon
AAGGGCAAACTTATCAATAGCTTGGTCTTTCATTATAGCGTCAGTTGTTTCTATTTTAGACATGGTTGCTGCGTTTCCTCTTGCATGGTTCATCGTACGCAGTAAATCAAGACTTATCAACATAATAGATACATTAGCAGACATACCTTTCATAATACCAACAGCGGCTTTGGGGTACTCGGCAATTCTATTTTGGAGCCGAAAAGAAGGCTTGTCAAGCATATTCGGAACTGAAAGTCTTGTTCCTCCAGGATTAACACTTATAATTCTGCTTCACTTCGCATTTTCTTATCCTGTTATTGTAAGGGTCATGGTTGGCGCGCTACGAGGATACAAAGAAGTATATGAAGTTGCAGCTAAAACTCTTGGTGCCCACCCCTTTACATCGGTGAGAACTGTAACCTTGCCATTGTTGAAACCAGCATTGATTGCATCTTTCCTTTTGGCTTTTGCTAGATCTCTTTCTGAGACAGGAGCTACTGTGATGGTTGCGGGAACGTTTGAAAATGGACCCGTGTTCATCTATAACAATTCAGAGATCGAAGGAGCTCTTGTATACGTCAGTTCACTTCTAATTCTGAGCTCAATAATAATTTTTTTCGTTATAAGGCTGATTGCTCCACGACTAAGAATTCCTATTAGGAAAACTTGGCCAAATTTTGAAAAAAAATTAAGCAGCCATTTATCAGTTAAAGGAAGAGACGTTACAACCGTTATTTTGTTTTTTGTCTTCGTAATTATTCCTTCACTTTTTGTTTTACTGCCTATAACTATTGCAGTATTTGATGGAACCTTAACTGAGGCTTTAAGTGGGTCTGAAAAGTGGAACGAATTTTGGCGCAGCATGTTTCTATCATATTCGATTGGGTTCATCTCTACGATTACAAACATTGCAATGGGACTGCCTGTAGCAGTGATAATTGCCCGTAAAAAGATTGGTCGCTTGACTCAAGTTCTTGATTCACTCGTGAATATTCCGATTATTGTACCTTCGATTGCTTTAGGTGTCTCTTTAAAAATTTTTTGGGGAGGAGTTGGAATACCTGAATTCTGGGTTCTTGTTCTTTCGCATATGACAATAACCTATACTTATTTTGTGTCGTCCATGAGTGCTGCTATCGAAAGCGTAGCACTTGAAATGGAAGAGGTGGCAAGCACCCTTGGAGCTAAGCCTTTAACAATTTTTAGAAGAATCACTTTGCCTTTAACGAAATATTCTGTTTTTTCAGGGGCAATCCTAGTATTTACTCGATGTATTGGGGAAACAGGAGCGGCAAAAGCAGCTGCTCATACATTAAAGACCGTTCCTGTATTACTGGTTGATTGGATTGTCAAAGGATACGCATCAACTTCTGAAAGTGCTTTAGGGATTGGTTTTCTCGTCTTATGTTGTTTTGCAGTTCTTCTCTTTCTGAGACTTATTATCAGAGGTAAAAGGTGAAGGAAATGCCATCTGTTCGTCTCATTAATATTACAAAAAGATTCGGCAAAAGCTCAGCCATAAACAACCTAAGCCTCGAATTGAAGAATGGAGAATACTTGTCTGTATTAGGTCCTACTGGTAGCGGAAAAACTACGTTACTTAAGCTTATAGCAGGGTTAATAATTCCAGATGTCGGAGAAATCTACTTTGATGGAAAACTTGTCAACAAAATTCCACCGCAAGAGAGAGATGTCGCGTATGTCCCTCAAAACTACGCCTTGTTTCCACATTTAAGTGTCATAGAAAACGTTGCTTTCGGACCAAGGTGCAAAGGGCTTGATAAAGAAGCCGCGTATCAAATATCAATGAAGATGTTGGAGATGACAAGGTTGGCTGGAAGGGCGGATTCTCTTCCAAACGAATTAAGCGGTGGCATGCAACAGCGTCTTGCACTTGCTAGGGGGCTAGCGTCTGATGCTAGCTTACTTTTGTTAGATGAGCCTTTAGGTGCTTTGGACGCTCGCCTTAGGGTGGAACTTCGATATAAGCTTCGAAGTCTAGTAAAAGAAAAAGGTTTTACTGCTATTCATGTCACTCATGACCAGGAAGAAGCAATGATTGTAGGTGATAGAGTAGCTGTCCTGCGGCATGGTCAAATTCAACAAATAGATGATCCACGTACACTCTACAATGAGCCGCAAAGCATTTTTGTGGCAAACTTTGTTGGAGGCGCAAACTTTCTGGAAGGACACGTAATTGAAAGGGACAACCAAGGTAGTTGGATACAGCTAAGAAACCGTTACATGGTGCGCGTCAATGGAGGGAACTACGCAGTCGGTAAAAGGGTAGTTCTGGCAATTAGAGAAGAACAAGTAGAACTTTGTATGGATGAAAAGATGCAAGAGATTAACTTTTTTCCAGGAACTCTTCGATTGACAAGTTTCTTAGGAACTTCTATGCTCGTTGAGATCCAATTAGAGAGCGGCGACATGGTTAGATCAAAAATTCCAATCAACCAAAAACCCAACTTTACAGTTAACGGAAAGGTCTATGTTAGGCTTCCACAACAATACATCAGAATTTACGATTATCCTAAGGTAGGGTTGTTCAGAGAATTGGAGGTTATATAGGATGCCTTCAGTTAGACTTGAAAACGTTTCTAAAAAATATGGAAACATAACTGCAGTTGATAGTGCAACTCTCAAAATTGAAGATAAAGAGTACATGTGTATCATTGGACCTAGCGGATGCGGGAAAACTACGCTCATAAAGTGTATTGCAGGCATAATACAGCCAACAGAAGGAAATATCTACATCGATGGTAAACTCGTGAATAATATTCCAATCAACGAAAGAGGGGTTGGATATGTTTTTCAAGACATTGCCCTTTTTCCACACATGAACGTGTATGAAAATGTCTCATATGGCCCATTCGTAAAAGGTTGGGAACGCATTAAAACAAGAACTCTTGTTGAAGAAATGTTGAATATGATGGCTCTTAGAGAAAGAGCTAACGACTACCCTACAATTTTGAGTGGAGGGGCGCAACAAAAAACTGCAATTGCAAGGGCTCTATCTTCAGGTTCCAAGTTATTGCTTCTAGATGAACCTCTCGGCTCATTAGACGTGAAGGTAAGAACTCTGCTAAGGCATGAACTTAGAAAAATGGTTAAGGATCTAGAGCTTACTGCTATTCATGTCACTCATGACCAGGAAGAAGCAATGGCAGTTGCAGATAGAATAATCGTGATGAAAGCAGGCAGAATAGTTGAAGATGGCACACCTCTTCAACTATACCTTAATCCAAGAAGTCTTTTTACAGCAAATTTTGTAGGCGAAGCTAACTTCTTTGAAGGTCAAGTTAATAGCAAGACAAAGAATGTAGTTGAGGTAGAAATAGATGGGCTTGTTCTTTACAGTTCAGCAATCTTGCCTTCTGGTGTAACTAAGATCGTCGCAGCAATTAGACCTGAATTTGTAATTATTAAAGTCAAGCGCGGTAAATGCTCTTGGAAGGGAGAGGTCGAGGCAACCGTTTTTATGGGTAACACGATTCGATACGAAGTTAGAACAGAAAATAATCAGATAGTTGTGGTTAAGAGACCGTCTACTTCTGAGGTTTGTAGATGGCAAATTGGAGAGAAGGTTCACTTGACGTTTCCACCAGACTCAGTTCTACTTTACCCGTATCCTCGCATTGGATTAGAAAAGGAAATCTCAATCGAGTAACTAAAAGATTCTTGAGAAACTCAAAATGACAAACTTAAATTATCATAACGTCATTAAGTTTTGTAGTAGAGGAGTCGCATAATAATGGAAAGATGGTTCGAAAAGAGACGGAAGAATAAGGTTTTGAACATAGCAGATAGACAAATGACGGTGGCTTTAGATACTGTTAATGATCTTGAGAGAGCTGTTAGAGCTGCATCGGCAGGCGATAAAGAAGAAGCTAAAACTATAATTGAAAGACTCTTCAAAGTAGAGGAGGAAATAGATGAACTTAGAAGAACCGTTTTCGAAGAACTTACAAAAGGCAGTTTTGAACACCAAGAACGAGAAGACATAATGCATCTCGTCAAGCGGTTAGACATGATGGCTGATCATATTAAAGACTCGGCAAGAAATGTTCTAGTTCTCCTTGAAGCAGATGTTCCAAAAGATGTTTGGAAGGCTTTTTATCAAATGGCAACAGGAATTGTTAAGACAGCAGCAGTTTTGAAGGAAAGCTTGAAAAATCTTGGGGTTAACCCAATTCAGGCAAGAGTACTATCAGAAAAAGTGGAAGAAGAAGAAAATAACGTTGATAAAAAACAGCTTGAAATAAAAGCACTTCTTTTAAAGTATGGTAAAGACATAAATCCATGGAGCCTTTTAATACTGAAAGATCTTCTGGACTCTATGGAGGAAGCTGCTGATAGCTGCGCTGATACTGGAGACTACATTCGAGTCTTAACAGTGGAGTTCAAATAAAAGGAATTATAGGTTCTTTTTCGCTGCTTCTTCAAGAGATACCACTCCAGGTAATGTCTTACCCATAAGAAATTCTATTAATGCGCCGCCTGCTGTACTGATATATGACATTTTGTCTGTTAGTCCTAGTTCCTGAATTGCCGCAATGGTATGTCCGCCTCCAACCAGCGAAAAACCTTTTGATGAAGCTACAGCTTCAAGTATCTCTTTTGTTCCTTTAATAAACTCCTTTTTCTCATATACTCCTAAAGGACCGCTTATAACTATTGTTTTGGAGTTCCTAATGATTTGGCAATATTGATTTATTGTTTGTGTGCCAATGTCAAAAATCTGATATTCTGTGGGTAGTAAACTTAAAGGCAACTCCTTTCTTTTACCATTTTCTTCAACTGCAACATCGATTGGAACTTTAACCTTGCTTTTGTAAGAAACCAACAATTCTTTTATACCTGAAACCAAGCCTAAAACACCCTGCTTTTCTATTAGTTCTACGTTTGGTTTTCCAAGGTTTACTCCACTTGCTAACATGAAAAGCTGGCCAGTTATTCCTCCAGTCAACACGTAATCTGCAATGTTGTTGTTTAGGACATACTTTGATATTTCAAGCGAATCGTCAGCTTTTGCTCCTCCAAGAATAAATACGCATGGTTTCTTTGGCGACTCTAAGACCTGGCTAAGCGCCATAAGTTCGTGTTCCATTATTCTGCCAGCAACTGTTGGAAGAACTTTTGAGAATCCTACAACAGAAGCGTGAGCTCTGTGAGCGGCGGAAAACGCATCGTTAACAAATATGTCAGCTAAGGAAGCCAAAACTTTAATGAATTCTGATTTGGCGTGTTCTTCAGGATTCTTCGACTTTTGTTCGTCAGAAAAAGTTCTAGTATTCTTTAAAACAACAACTTCTCCTGGTTTAAGATCCTTTATGGCAGTTTTTGCTTGCTCTCCGTAAAGGTCATTCACATATCTAACAGTTTTACCTAAGACTTTTTCAAGGATCTCGGCATGCTGTTTTAGAGGTATAAAATCAAAGTCTCCTGGACGACCTTGGTGAGATAGTATTACCACTTTTGCGCCTTTTTCAACTAGCTCCTTTATTGTTGTTTCACCATGAGCCTTTATTCTTGTGTCATCTAATATTTTAAGGCTTTCAGGGTCTAGAGGTGAGTTAAAGTCAACTCTCACTATAACAGTTTTTTCTTTTACATTAACGTCACTTAATGTCCGAAATTTAGGCATTCTCTTCACCTCTTAGAAAATAAGGGGGTTATAGGTTTTGTTTGTTTTCAAAGTCCTGCTTTTTTGCCGACCATCTCTATAAGTTCAACCATTCTGCAAGAGAAGCCCCATTCGTTGTCATACCATGCGAACACTTTAGCTAAATTCTCAATAGTCATTGTTGAGAGGCCGTCCACAACAGCTGAGTAGGTTGAATGGTTAATATCAGTTGAGACCAAAGGTTCTTCAGTGTACTCCAGAATTCCTTTAAGTTGGTTGTTTGCTGCTTGCTTGAAAGCTTCGTTGATTTCTTTGGCTGCAACAGGCTTTTCCAACGTTGCTGTGAGGTCTACTATCGAAACGTTTGGAACTGGAACCCGTAACGCAATGCCGTTCATTTTTCCTGATAACCTAGGTAGAACCTCACCTATGGCTCTTGCAGCTCCTGTAGTTGTGGGAATAATGTTAAGTGCACCTGCTCTTGCTCTTCTAAGGTCAGGATGGACAAGATCCTGAATTCGCTGATCATTTGTATAAGCATGCGCAGTTGTCATTAATCCATATTTCACTCCGAAATTTTCGTCTAAGACTTTTGTGACGGGAGCAAGACAATTTGTGGTGCATGAAGCATTAGACAAAATATTATGCTTGGTTGGATCGTAGCTTTCCTCGTTAACACCAAGAACTATTGTTATATCGGGATTTTTCGCAGGTGCTGAAATTAAGACCTTTTCCGCACCTGCCTGCAAATGCTTTGAAGCGTTCTCGCGGTCTGTAAAAAGACCTGTTGATTCTACGGCCAAATAGACGTCCATGTCTTTCCAAGGCAAAGTAGCTGGATCTCTTTGGCTTAGTAGCGGCACCTTTTTTCCATCCACCACTAGATTGTTTCCTTCAGCTTTTACATCAAACGGCGCTTTTCCGTGGACTGAATCGTACTTTAAAAGATGTGCCATTGTTTTTGCATCACCAATGTCGTTTATTGCCACGAAGTCGATTTTTGCTTTCCTTTCAATAGATGCTCTAAAAAGAAGTCTTCCAATCCTTCCAAATCCATTGATTGCCACTCTTATAGTCATAATTAACTACCTTTTTTTGGGAAAAAATTACTTATATTTGCCTAATAAGGTATTCGCCTTCACAGAAAAGCCTAAAAATTTTTTGGTCGTGTGCAGTTATAGGTTAGCTTTTTGTGCTGTGCCTGTTTTAGTG
>CAZIFH010000073.1:0-6873 GCA_964539065.1 uncultured Candidatus Bathyarchaeia archaeon
TACCATAAACATATGTATATTTGAAGATGCGTCTCAGGTATGTTGTTTTAATTTGCCTCTATAGTTGCGAAATCTTCCACTCTTGGTTTTTAGATCACCGCAATTTGCATGATTATTTAGGCTCTGCTTATAGATAATTTAACCTCTTTAATGAGGTATTAAGAAACATCTTCGAACATAAAAAGGCTGGCGCCGGGAATGGGATTCGAACCCATGCGGCCCACAAAGGCCACAGGCTCTCAAGGCCTGCGCTATATCCACTCAGCCATCCCGGCTTTTATTTATTACTTTTTGTTGTAAAATAATTTTTTAGTTATTTGAACCTTTTTCCCCTAAAAAGGTTGAGTACTTTTACGTTACTTTAAGTTTCAATTGTGTTGACTGTTAGAGGCTTCCGTTAAAACATTTGTTGTACAAAATGTATGCGGGCTTTGAGTAATTCTTCGAAACTTTAGCATCATGACAGTTCAGTAACTGGGGAGCTTCAAGAAGCAAAAAAACAGAGGTTGTTAATTATATCAGAAAAAAAACTTTTGCTCATTATTCAAAACCAAGAGTTAAGAGATCACAAAACTTAGATGTCAAACATATTATCATCAACTCCTTGATTGAAAATTGCAACAGTATTTTAGGAATAGAAACAATACAGATTGCATTGCGAGTACATTATTGCGTTTATTGTAGTTTCCATATATCTAGATGAACTTACCCTCTATGATGACAACTCATTTCATCAACTTGTTAATAACTTCATTAATTATAATTCCGATTTGAACGTCGATTCTTTCAGCAAAACTGAACATCTATGATTCTAGATGAGCAGTCGTGTTTACTTGCTACTTAAACAACGAGATTAACATCGCTTCAGTCAGCGTAAACATAAATGTCAAGACCTATACGTCGTTAATTTCTATCCTCTAATATTTCTTGTGCAAGATAACAAACTTTGAGATGTTTTTAATGCTACATTGTTTCAATTATGTATAGTTTAACTTAACGGCGAAAATGTGATGAAGAATTTATGGGAACAATGGCTTTACCGTTGTACCAGTTTTCGATGATTTCTCAGCTGCTTCCATGATAGCAATAACTCTTCTTGCTTCTTCAGGTTTGACGAGTAGCTCGGTTCCATGTAATAAATGGTTAGCTATGTTTTGGTAGTAAGCTGACCACTCACTATTCTTAAACTGAACTTTTGTCTCAACGGCGTTACCATTCTCGTAAGTAACCATATGAAAATACTGTTGTTCAGGCATTCTCATTATTCCTCCTTTGCTACCTAAGACTCTCCAGCGAGGTTTACTTATGCTAGCTATAGTTGAAATCTGTACATTTGCAACAGTCCCGTTTTCAAAGCGTATCAATGCCTCCACTTGATCCTCATTTGTAACATCCATCCAAACAAGTTTATGAAAGCATCCCACGACCCCTTTAACGTTGCTTGGAACAATGTTAAGAATCCAATCAAGCACATGTGCTCCCCAATCGTAAAAAGCTCCGCCAGACACCTTTTTGTTTGACCGCCACCAAGTTCCTGGATGCCTAAATTCTCCCCTAAAAAATTCTATATGGAAGACTTGGCCAATTTGCCCTTTGTTTATTATTTCCTTTAACGTCAAAAAGTCGCCGTCAAATCTACGGTTTTGAAAAACCGTAAGCATTAAGTTTCTTTTCTTCGCCTCCTCAATCATTATGGTAGCTTCAGATGTTGTTATACACATAGGTTTCTCAACAATAACATGTTTTCCATTTTTCAAGCACTGAAGAGCCAGGTCTGAATGAGTGTTAGGCGGCGTAACAATTACAGCTAGCTCAAAATCCTCCTCCATTAACATCTTGTCTAAATCATTGTATGTTATAATTTCTGGGAAATCATTTCTTGCTGCTTCAGTTCTTCGTGTATCTGCATCACATATGGCGACAAGTTCAAGCCCATTTGTTGCCTTTATTTGTTCACAGTGAATTTTTCCCATGTTGAATGTAGGGCCGTAACCTATTACGGCACATCTTATCTTCATTTTATCATTCATAATAATCTCATCTTGGATTTTGGCTGATTTAATTATGAATTCTCATCGATTTTTTAAGTTTTCTCAACGAAACAGGTTTAAGACACGATGTCAAATCTTTTTGTAAGTTAACGAGTAATGAGGCTGAAACGACGATGAAATGCGGTTACTGCAACAAAAAAGTCGATTTTCCTTTCAAATGTTCATTCTGCAGCATATACTACTGTGAACAACATAGACTGCCTGAAAACCATAACTGTCCAGAGATGTGGCAGGTAAAAATTCGAAGCTCTAGAACTAAAGAAGGAGTTTATCAATCAGTTCAAAAAGAACACAACTATCAGTATGCAGAAGAACCAATGTTTCATTACCGTTATAAAGTTAAGGCAGAAGACTGGACCAGTAGTGCAGAGATAATCCACCTGACTGCAGGAGCATTAATTATTATGGTGGTGGGACTTGCATGGAATAGCGTTGGTTTAGAATGGATTTACAGAATCTTTCTAAACCCTTTTAGTACATTTATTTCAGCAGTTATTTTCACGCTTATTTTTCTTTCTCATGAACTTGCCCACAAGATAGTTGCTAGACAGTACGGACTTTGGGCTGAATTTCGCATTAACCTGTTTGGAGCTGTTCTCACAATCATAAGTATATCCATGCCTTTAATCAAAATCATTTATCCAGGCGCTGTTCACATAGTGGGTCCAGCAGACAGAAAAATTATTGGGGTCTCAGCACTTGCAGGACCGTTGACAAGTATTGGAATTGCTAGTGTAATTCTAAGTTTCATTTTGTTTTACTCTGAAGGTATAAGTAAACTGCTTATCAATAGTGCCTTTCTTGCTATCTGGATTGCAGTTCTTAATCTTGTTCCCGTTGGTATTTTTGATGGAGCAAAAGTTTTCTTATGGAATAAAACTGTATGGGCGATAAGCTTTATTGTTGCTGTTATGCTGATGTTTGCTGTATTAACATTCTCAATCTAAGTCAAAGCTAGAAAACTATCTATGGAAATTTGATTGGGACCATTTCGAAAAAAGCAAGACTCTAAATTAGCTCGATGCTTATGAATACTTCTTCAGGAACCCTCATTCTCATAACTCTACGCATGACTCTCTCTTCTGCATCAATATCCATCAAACGTTTATGAATGCGTAGTTCCCATTTGTCCCATGTTTTAGTTCCTTCACCGCACGGACTTTTCATTACAGGTACATGAAGTTTTTTAGTAGGCAATGGAATAGGTCCATTTGATTTTACACCGCTTTTCTGGGCTATGGTTTTCAATTCTCCACATACGTCTTCAAGCTTCTTATAGTCTGTACTTGTCAGTTTAATTCTTGCCTTTCTTACCATACCAAGTTCACGTCGATTTTGGTAACTTTTCCTATAGGTATTATTTAAATGCTTTTCTTAAAACAACTAAACAGAGAAGGTCAAATTAGTCTTTCGCGATTAAGCTTCTTTGTTTGCCAAGAGTAACTACGTATGCGCGTTGATTCGCCATAACCACATGCTGAGCACCTCTTTTGCCTTATATGATAAGATCTTCTGCCGCAACGTCTGCAACGAATATGAACAGTCTTGCCCATTCTCTTTCCAAAAGATGGTGTACCTTTACCCATGAGCAGTTTCACCTTGGAGGTGGAGAAATCATTATGACGTTGTCTCCTCTAACTATTATTAAACCAAGCTCAGTAGTATTATCTTTATCTGTAACATCCTCAGCCTTTTCGAGAACAAGATTTAGGTGTTGATCAAATCCTCGTAGTAACCCTCTTACACTTTTTCCTCCTCTCAGCCTAATCAAAACAGTTTTGCCGAGGCTTTCTTCAAGAATTCTTTCTGCCATGAAGCTCAACTTTCCTTGGTGTTTCTTTTTGTATGAATGATTGCAGATTTATATGTGTTGCTGTTTAGAATTTAAGCTTATGTCAGTGAATACTCATTATGTGTCGCTTAGAAAAAAAGACCGAAGACTTTTTTTGAATAACGTTTCTGAGAGACTTGGACTGAATATAGAATCAATGTTCGGTTCAAAGCCTTTGATTGAGATTGTAGAAACATTAAAAGGCAAAGTTTACGTTATTGACGGTCGACCTTTAATTATTGAGTCTGGGGGCAACACGTTTCCCACATTGAAGTTTGAAGAATATGTTTCTTGTCTGCCCAAGGTTGTAGTGGACTTAGATGCGGTGCCGCATATTTGTAATAAAGCTGACGTAATGGGACCAGGCATCGTTGACGTTCAAGGAGAATTCAAATCAGAAAACCTAGTAAATATTATAGACGTAAAAAACAGGAAGTCTATAGCCATAGCAAAATCTATCTATGACTCTACAACTTCAGCAAACCTAAAGAAAGGCAAGATATTTAGAAACTTGCATTGTATTGGAGATGAATTTTGGATCGTATCTAAAGAAATCGAGGAGAAACGAAAAAGTTAAGACTTTTAATAGTTATCTTACCCTATACTTCAGAATTAATCTTAAGGGTGCTATTTTTGGTCAGTGAAACTCTTGGCAAGTTCATAGAAAAAATAGTTGGTAAATCTAAAAAAGAGGAAGAGCAACCTGCTAAAAAATCGTCCGCTGAAACTACGGCTATACCTGTTTCAGAAAAAATTTCTAATCAATCTGTTTCGCCATGTAAAACAGTTTACATTAAATCAATGATTTTAAATTCGGTGGAAGAATTGGACAAGATTAAAGTTGAACTTGATTTTGGAAACATCATTATACTCAGGTTAACGCCATTACTTGATTTAGATCTTGATGATGCTAAAAGTGCTGTAAGAATCCTGAAAAAATTTACCAGCAAAATCAACGGCGACATAGCAAGCCTAGGTGAAGATTGTGTTATCGTTACACCTTCTCGTATAAAGATATGGAGAGAAACAAAAATCTAAACTAGAATTGACTGATTCTACCTAAGCCGAATGGTTTCAAGTATATCTGGCGCTAAGACGTTAATTTTGTACCTCATTCGAAGATACTCAGCCAGACCTATACACTTAGACCTTTCCCCGTGGCACACAATAATGTTTTCAGGCTTTGGCGCCAGTTTACGAATATACCCAATTATTTGCCTTCGGTCAGAGTGACCTGAAAAGCCGTCGACCGTGTGTACCTCCAAGTTGCATTTTATGACCTTGATTTTTCCCTCAGAATTAATTATTGAAACTTCTGGCATTCGCTTCTGTACTCGTCTACCAAGCGTTCCTTCAATTTGGTAGCTAACAAAAACTATTGTGTTCCGTTTGTCCTCAGCTAGTTGCTGAAAATATTCGATGATAGGTCCGCCTTCAAGCATACCAGCAGTTGCAACCACAATGCTTGGTTCGCCATCAATAATATCCTGTCTTGCGGTAGGATGCTCAACGACAGTAAAATAGTCAGACTCAAACGGATTTACGCCTTCATTAAGTATGCTGTTTCTGACTTCTCTAGATAAGTATTCAGGATGAGCAGTGTGGATAGCTGTAGCTTCAGATATCATTCCTTCTATGAATATCGGTGCTTCTTTCATCATTCCTCTTTTCATGTACTCATCTAGAACAAGCATGATCTCCTGAGCTCTGCCAACAGCTGGAACCGGAATAAGAACCTTTCCACCACGAGCAAGAGTCTCATTAATGATTGATGTTAACTTCTGCTCCGCTTCTTCTCTTGCAGGCATAATGTCCTCTGGTCCACTGTATGTTGATTCAGTAATTATTGTTTCGACCCTAGGAAAATCTTTGGCAGCCGCCTCCAGCAACATAGTTTTTCCATACTTAAAATCGCCAGTATAAAGTATGTTATGGTAACCCTCTCCAATGTGTAAGTGAACAACTGAAGAGCCAAGGATGTGCCCAGCATTATGCAAAGTCAATCTAACATCTGGAGCGATATCTGTAACTACCCCGAAACGTAATGGTATCGTATGCAAAATGCTTTCGCGTACGTCCTTCTGGTCATAGAAAAGCGTAACACCCTGTTTTTTTAAGACATCAAGATAATCAAGCTGAAGCAACGTCATGAGACTTAAGTTTGGCACAGAACAATACACCGGTCCATCATACCCATACTTGAAAAGAAAGGGTAAAAAGCCACAATGGTCAAGATGCGCATGACTTATTACTATCGCATCTAAATTTGAAGGATCAAATTGTGTAATGTCAAATCTTGGAAACATTTCAAAAGGTTTTGTAGAGCCAGGATTAATACCACAATCAATGAGGATTTGGCTCTCTCTTGTTTCTACAAGAACTGCTGAACGCCCAACTTCTCTGGCAGCACCTAACATAGTTATTCTTACGTCACCGATCTCATGCATCAGCGGTCTGTAAATTCTTTCACCAACGTTTCTCAAGATCTTTTCTCGTTCTTTGCTTCCAGAATAAAGTGAGTGTCTAACATGTGCAATGATCTTTGACGGTTTTGGAGGACTTCTTAAGACTCTTGGAATCCAGCGGGTTTTCACCACAATCTCTTGAAGAATTATACCATCTTTCCCTATTGCTAATCCTGGCTTCTTGGATTCAATTATGACTTCACCAACTGTAGGGTCGAATAAAATGTTTGAAATTTCTGCTTCTTCCGGAATGATTTCTGTAATGATCTTTTGAGCTTCAGGTTCGGCTAATCTTACTGAAGGATCAGATCTGATGACTATTCTCTTTTTGATTATATTAACTATTTCTGTAATGGCCTTGCTTTGAGTTACTCTGATCTCCGGCCTTTTCGTATATATTGCTAATGATGGCCCCTCGAACTCTATTCGTGTAAGTTCCGCGTCTTTTGGAAGATGTTCTAGAATAGTTTCTCTAGTTTTTTGTATTTCATTTTTATCTTTTTCAGATAAACCCAATATATTCACT
>CAZIFH010000074.1:0-4751 GCA_964539065.1 uncultured Candidatus Bathyarchaeia archaeon
GGCTTGAAAAACCTATTCAATAAATCATGTAGGATAATTACTAATGGAGAGGTAACACATAAAACAATAAAAATGATTAGCCAAATGACATTAGCACCTTGGCATTTGTTGTATTTTCTGGTGTCATTTAGCACTGTAAGAAAGAAATTCTTTAAATTCTTTGCTCTAACTTCTTTTGAGTATTTTGTTTCTACTAGCTTTCTTCCGTTATATGCTATGACCTCTGTTAGATCCCTATGGGTTAATATGGTGGTTATCGCTTCTGCCAATTTCTGGGGATTTTTAGCCTCAACCAATAGTGCATGTACATTGTTTTCAAACATCTCGTTCATTGCAGGTCGGTTGGTGGTTACTATTGGAACTCCGCATGAGAGTGCTTCGCATAAGGCTGTGGGAAAACCCTCTTGCAAAGATGGCATTACAAAAACGGAAGCGTCGTATATTATGTTGAGCAGTTCTTCGGAATTCACAAAACCTTTGAATACTATTGCGTCAGCTATTCCGACTTCTTTAGCTGTTTTGACCAGGACTGGGTAACCATCCATTTTCTCGCCAACGATAATTAATTTAGCATCTGGTAGCACATCAACTACAAGTTTTAGAGCTTTAAGTAACGTGATTAAGTCTTTTCTTATAACATTCATTAAGCCTAAGTAAGCTACTGTAACTATTTTGTTTCGGCTACGGTATTTTGGCTTTCTTGCTTTATATTTGAACTTGTCAGTATCTATTCCCTCATAGATAACTGCCACGTTTTGTGCTCCCCATGTTTTAGCCCATTTCGCGCTTTCTTTACTAATCGCCATAACATAGTCAGCATTCCTAAATCCCAAAGAAATCATAGCCCTTTCGAATCGCGAAGATGGCAGACCGTAACCGAACTCTGGGTACAAGGCTACTTCATATCCAACAGAATTTAACACAGTAGGTTTACCAAGCGCTTTTCCAATGAATACTATGGCCGGAAAAGCAAACCACTCAAATATAATGTGGCAGTTAAGTATGGATCTAGCATGCTTAATTAACCAAATAAAACATCGGGGGTTAGGAAAGCCGCATGGAATAGGCAATGTTACGACGTCAAATCCTAAAGATCTGAGAATTTCTGCGTCTTGCCTTACCCAGGATCTGCCAATAAGATAGGGTAGTGTAACAAGGCATATTTTTATCTGCTTCATATCAGCCATCATCTTTCTCGCTTACGAATAAATGCCAAAGCTAAGAAAATAGGCGTTAAGATAAGGCTCCAAAAAAGCGCTTGAGGCAAGCTTGTCAGCTCATCGTATTGGAGCAATGGCGGGCTTCTCTCGAAGGATTTGCCAAATTCAACTTTTTCCATCATTGTGTAGTTATTTAAAAAATGTTATTAAAAATTTCGTAAGTTGCGACTGTTAGCTTTTATTTGCTAGTATCAGTTTTAATAATATTAGATGGCTTCTGAAGAGACTGGAGATCGCTTAACATTATTACTGTCAATGTATCAACAAAATATCAGTTGGGGTCGGCGCCATAACCGCGGATTCCGTTAGCTCACTTAACATATTCGACAACATTTTGAACGGGGACAAAGTGTCTTATGACTTGCTGGTAGAATAATGGACAGGTTTTATCAAAGCCATAAGTATTGATCATAGAACCTCTGCGATAGATAATGGGATTAACATATGCATTGACGTTTTTCCTCATATGTATGAATGGAAAACTGAGTTGAGACGCATGGACCGCAGTTTCCCTGATTCTTCTTAAACCTTCTTTAAATGTCGTTTTGGGCTCGTATCCTAATATTTTCTTAGCTTTCTCTATACTTATCATGGTGCCTTTAAAGTCTCCAGGTCTTGGCGGTTCGTATCTTTCTGGTATTTCACCAAAGATTGCTTCAAGATCCTTAACCACTTAGTTAATTGTTACGAATTCCTTTCCTGCTAGGTTAATTATTTGATTTTTGGCATTATCGTTTAGAGCAGCTATATTACCTTCAGCTAAGTCTTCTACATAAATAAAACATCTTCCTTGATTTCAATCTCCAAATATAGTTATGGATTCTTTTTTCAGGGCTTTTCTAACGAATATAGCTATGGCCATGTTGGGACTCATCCTAGGAACGTAGGGTATATCATATCTTAAAATCGTATAGGGAAGACGATAATGTTTGCTCCACGAGATAGGTAGATATTCTTGTGCTATTCTGGTTGCGGTATACAAGTGGTCTGGAGGCGGTATTGGATTTTTCTTCGTTACAACTCCCCTCCATTTTGCCGTGAACCCAGGTCGTAGACGCTAGTAGCACTCTTTCAACCTCAAGGGAAGATGCGACCTGTAAAACATTGAGTTCCTATCTCATTGACGTGACAACATTTTTAATATTAACTATGCTAAATATAGATTTCTTAATCATATTAAACAGTTCAGACAAGAGGCTATAAACTTTCATTTCCTGCGCACAAATTAACCTATTCTGGTTTTATTTTAGTGATATTTTATTGAGGGCCCGTGTTCAAGTTGATTACGACAGTAGCGCTCAAAGTAAAACTTGCCAATCGAACATCAGAATATCCTCCTTGAGATTTGATTTCACTGTCCTCTACAAGATCAAATCGAAGTTTGAAAGATGTAGCATTACAAGCGTAGGATGTAGAGCGCCATACGTATGATGAGCCGCTGTTATCCAGCCTGCAGATCTCATCCCAGCTGGATCCATTGTCCACAGATATAGAAACAATCAATGGGTTACCTAACCCAAAGCTTAATCCACGCACTTTCAAATCTATTGATCTGAATGTTTCTGTGTCATTCAATACGGAGAACGAATAGATCAACTTACCGATCGTATTCGTACCCACTGGACCCAAGAATGGTTTTGTTGTCCCGACATGTTCAATATTTTCTATGATCTCGGCATCCGAAAGATACTTCGTTGTAGTGAAGTCATCACTATATAAATCTACATTTACTAGTCGCTTGAGCACTTGTCCGTCATATTTGAAAATGTACCATCTACCTATCCTTGTATATCGAAGAATATCTGTTAATCCTGAGGGAGGATTAACTACAAGAAGGTAACATAATGAAGTGCCTGTCTTATTCATCACGTTCTCTAGAGTGTCGAGGACATTGACTTTGCCGCTCACTATCTGGTAATAAGACTCGGTCTCTAGGTCTAGAAGTATTATTCGTTCATAATGCGTGTTTGCTCTGTAGTAGATTGAATGATCGGCTAAGGCTCGATGAACAACATGTGTGGTTTTATCTGCGATTATGCAATAGTTCTGTCTTGCATCATTTACAATATAGCTTAGGGCTTCTATATCTTCACTGCAAACTGGGGAATGCGGGCTAGGGCCTGATGTGTAAGCGAACAATGAGCTTACCGTAGTGAGGAGACATATAGTTAGAACAAGTAAGTGCGTGACTCTTCGTTTGTTGATAACCAGTTCGATGCGTGTAAAACGCACCATTCCAAAGGCGATGAAGAAAGACATGAAAATATATACAGCCGATGCGATTCTTCTTCCGACGGGAATTAAACCATCCATGAACTGCCATACTATGACATAATTAATTTGAGTTGAGATCAGCATTACCGCAAGGACCGTCCAGATTTTTTTATCAAAAATCTTCTTCCAATACCACGTGAATCCGATTACCATAAATAGAGTTGGAATTAGGAACTCAAAAGAAGACAAGTACTTATTTGCAAAGAAGCTTAAAAATTGATTAAGCAGTTCTTTTGCCTCTGCTAAACTATAGGGAAGGAAGAAACTTCTGTTCGCAATGGTATCCACAAAAGGAACAGAAAGAAACAGAAAAGTTAGAGAAGCAAACAAACAGATACATTTTAATATGTTTCTTTTCGTTTTTCTCATGACTCCAGTTAAGAGTACAACTAACGTAAAACCTAAGGAGTATATGGCAGCAGTAGGATAGGACAAGTAGTTAGCTAATGAGACAAATAAGGGAAGCACAATGTTTTTTGCCCTTTTATCCGCATTTTTCAAGTACTGAACCCAGAGAAGGATACAAAATAACAAATCAATCGTACCAAGACCAACTGGAACAGTAAATGATGCGTAACCGATCAACTCAAAGAAAAGAATCGGCGTAAGGGAAAGCATTAGCGCGTATCTTCGGTCTTGGGGGTAGATCAATCTCCCGATCTGGTAGAGAAATATGGGTATGAATAACGACGAAAATATGTAATTAACAGACATGTATGTCGGAATCAAGCTAATCTGTAGCATTCGCACCATTATAGGGATCAAAGCTTCAAACATCGATTCCAGCATTTTTGAGCTTAAAAAAATCTCAGGCATATTAAAAAAGCCTATTTGAATGGAGATGTCTCTCATCGGAGGGTAGAGTTCCTGACCGTCAAGCAGTAACTTGGCGTCCGCCATATGTCTCCATGAATCGGTTCCGTATGTCGTTTCATAGACCATAATGAAGAAAGAGTGGAGCATGAAAGAGTGTATCAATATAATGGGTAGACACAATTTGCTTTCGGGTCTACACCACACGAAAAGTACGGTGACAAATGTCATAATTGCGTAGACAACGGGATATGCCTGAGGTATTGTAGCCCATATGTCCTTCGGATGTCCTCTTACGCTTAGTAGTAGTAATATTCCGATAACTGCTAGTACTGCAATGAAGGTGAAAACTAGAACCTCGGTTTTTTCTTGGTGGTCAAAGGTCAGTTTCAATCTCAATTTTCCAACGGTTTTCTTAAATGGCATCTCTGGTAAGATCTGCTT
>CAZIFH010000075.1:0-6035 GCA_964539065.1 uncultured Candidatus Bathyarchaeia archaeon
CTTGAATATTTTTAATTAAACAGTATTCTCCCCTGTTGCCGACAGATTTCAAAGATGAAAGATTGCTGAGAAAAGAGATGATTTTGGCATTTTTCTATGCTGAACGTGTCCCTTCTGTCAAAAGGCTTTTCTTTTCCAAAAAATGTTAAATACTCACTATCATTACGCTCTATTTCATGTTGACCTCTTTGATGAAGACAATCCTTATTGGAGTCTCTAAAAATTGATAGTTCTGGCACATCGCTTTCTATGAAGGAGAAGAATTCTAGCGTATAAGCGGCACCCTTTATGGCTGCTCTGAAAAAAGCTAAAGTTGACACTATCATGGAAACATTTAAAAGTTAACAATTTCCTATGAAGGTATTATTAGATTTAAGATTACAGAGACACGAAGTTAAACATTTTTCAAAGAAAACCTGACTACAGACAAATCATATATTACCAAAGAATTTTTATGATCTTGCAGTTGCATAACTTATAAGTTTGCGAACTTGATGATATACAAGTATTAATTCTTGCAGTAAACAATTTAAGTCCTCAATTTCATCAATCCTTATAAAAAAGTGTTGATAAGGGTTTACTCAAACTTTAGCATTTGATTTTACTTTCAGCAAAAGGTTTTGAGTTTGACAACATTTCTTTGACCAACATCTTAACAGTCTCATTATTTTTGTTCAGCACAAGATAGACTCTCCAATGTTCTGGCTTTTCTTTAAGTAGCGGCTGATCAACAGTTAATCCTAGCATCCAGTCTTCCAGATGAGCCTCTTTGCACAGTTCTTCTTCGACTTGAGCGAGTTTTGATGGTTGTTTAAGTTTTTCGGCATCTCCTCTGAGGTCTATAAACTTTCTGTCCAAATAAATTTTGTATTTTCCTTTGCTAAGTCCTTCCGCCAAATGTGGCAACCTGTTCTGCATGAATTGATAGGCTTCACGGTTAGTCAGCCTAAAGAAGATTGGAGTTAATTCGCTCTTCAGTATTCTTAAGGCTCTTCCAAGCATCGTCCAGCAAACCATGTTGTGTCTATAGTTCCAAACGTAAGAATAAACCTTCTTGAAATCAGCAGCCCATCTTTTCCTGAGACTGTCTGGCAATCTTTGGCTTTCGCAATCAAGTGACATTAAAGAAGCAATCTCTGAAGGAATGTACGAAGGCTCACCTAAAGGCTTTCCCGGAATGCTTGCTATGAACCTGTAAACGTTATCTAGGTTGTCAAGGTCTGGAAAACCATTAAGTAGTGGCGATAGATGATGACGACCTTCAAGAACCGAACAAATCTCATCTAAATCTAATCCATGCCTTTCAAGAATCTGTTTATCCTCTGATGAGCTGCTTTCAAACGCAAAATGCAAAGCCCGTTCGTGGGTGAACCCTAAAAGTTCCCTCATCAACTGGTCTGATATATGTGGAAAAGGCCCGTTTCCTACATCATGTAAAACAGCCGCGGCTGTCAAAAGAAGCCTATCATAATAGGATCCACCAGAAACGAAGAAAGAAAGCTTCCCAACAGCTAAAGAATGCTGAAACCTAGACGCTCTGGCAACAATTGGTCCAAGCCAGCTTGGAACAGCAGAAAGAGTTATGTGCTTTAATCTTTGAACTAGACAAGTCTTAGAAAGGTTATTAAGTAGAGGTTCCTGTAAAGTTTTTTTCATTTTTTCACTCCAACGTAATTTATTTAGATTCAAAGGTTATTTACAGATTTAAAATTAGGGTTCTACTTAGCTAAAACCTAAAAAGATTATTATAGTATTTCTCTTCCAAAAATGTTAGGTTTAGCTAGTCCTTATTTCATAGAAACATCTTTTAGAAAATTTATTATTTGGTTTTCAGTAGAAAATATTTTTGTAGCGTACCATTCGAAGAATGGGCTTGGCTCAAATGGATAAAAAACGTAGACTAATTTTGCCAATCCTTTGGCTTGAACCATTTCACATAAGACACCCGCTGACAGTTGCTCTCTAGGATGATAGGCAACTACGTATGAGCTACTTTCAATGATCTTGTAGTCTATGTCGATAACTTGAGCCCGAAGACTGTTGATTGCAGCCTCAACATCCCAAGAATCTATCTTATACTTTCTTGTCTTATCTAAATATTGTATGGTGACAACGATTTTTTTAGGTATCTCCTTACCTTCTGCCTTCGCTTTATTACTTACGGTTCTCCATACCTCTACAAGCTCCCAATCCTTAATCATTGAAGGATCAAAAACCGTGTAATATGGGCGAAGTGAATCTATAAATCGCCTAACCTTAGTGAAGAAAATTGCTTTTTCTCCTGTTATTGGATGACTTAGGTAAACCTTCTTTTTGTATCTATTAAAGATAAGGTCTTCAATCAACTCTACGCCGTGTTCCTTAGCAGCAATGTAAAATTCCTTATGGGGAGTGAAATGGCGTGAAAGATTGTAGATGCCTGTAATTTCTTCTCTTCTCCACTGTGAGAGCTCAACAAGAGTGAAATTGTGCTCTTGCCATTGAGGATCGTTTTTCAGTCTTTCACGTACTCTAACCAGATCGTCTACAACTACTATGAAAATGTCTGGGTTCAAGATTTCAACTTCGTGATTTTTAAACCCTGTGTAAGACTTCCCCTTCCACTCAAAATGGTAGGGTGTGCTTATTACGTGCACTCCTTCTTTGTTTTTAACCTCTTTAATGATTCTTTGCAATGCTAAGGTGCGGAAGTTTTCGAGCTGTGTTGGGTTACTGTCATAAAAGTCTAAAACATTCAGCTTGCTCAAATTATACCCTTGCTTCTCGGATTCTTCAACAATATACTCAAACAAGTGATAATAATTAAATTCACATTTACTTCTTAATTCATTAAGATATTCATCTCTTCCTGACCCAGGTTGCCCAGCGCAGATAACAATCGTCTTTTTCAATATGCTGAACCCGTATTAATGAACGTTTTCTGACTTATTTTATTTATCTCTGAAGGCAACCGATTTTTCAGATGTTCTAAAATCTTCTGTAATGAATTTATTGTACCCAGTAAAGCTTATTTAAGTTATTAGTGCATTTTTACATGGTTTAGGTTATGTGTATTGAGGTTCTTAATATTGATAGAAGATTTTGCCCTTAAACTAAGCCAATTTGAGGAGATGTTGCAGAAAATTACTACAAACATCGCAGGTGGTATAATCTCAGAACGGCTAACACCATCCGAAATTTGGAAAGAATCTGGAGAAGATGTAAATACACTAGAAAATCTAGCCGAGCAAATAAAGAGAACGATGTTTGTACTTAGACCTGAGAAAACCCCTACGATAGAGAAACGCTCAGCGGCATTATCACGTCCATTGAGCAAATTCAAAGAGATGCTTTTCAAAAATGAAGAAAGTGCAAATTCTAAAGAGGCTTTAGAAGAACTTAGAGAAGTGGTGATTGAAGGCTTAAGCTTCCTTGATTTGGCTAAAGACATCAAAAATAACCCTTCTGATGGAATAGCGACAATACTTAAGCTAAAAGAGGTTTATAATTCAAAAGAGTACCTTTCTGCTATCCCAGTACCAGAGGTAACTTATATTAGACTTGAAGGCTTAAAGACCGAGATAGAAAAACTTAAGGCTGCTGCATCAAGTCTTGAACGTATACTGAATGAACTCAAAATAAGCATGGATAATGTTGCCGAAGAAATCTCAAAGTATAGGAGTCTTCCAGAACAAAAAAACAGATTAAATGAAAATTGAGAAAAAATAACTTGATTTTGAACCTTACGTAACCAATTATTAGGTGCTTTGTAGAATATTTTTGGTGCCGAAAAAATGCAGATGATTGACATTACATATAAGCCTGAGGTGCATAGAGAAGCGACTGCCAAGGGACAAATAAAGCTCAAAAAGGAAACGATCGCTCTTATCAGACAAGGCAAGATAGAGAAAGGAGACCCCTTTCAAGTTGCAAAAGTAGCTGGTCTTCTCGCAGCTAAACAAACAAGTTCTCTTATTCCATTATGCCATCCAATATCTTTGACTAGCATTAAGATTGAGTTGAAAATTATTGACGATTTAACTATTGAAGCGAAATCCACTGTAAAGACAAAGGCTCAAACAGGCGTGGAGATGGAAGCACTCGTCGCGTCTGCTGTGGCTCTTTTAACCGTTTGGGACATGACCAAACAATACGAAAAAGATGATGAGGGGCAGTACCCTTCTACAGTAATTCAAGATATACGAGTCATAAGCAAGATAAAGGAAAAACAAAATGAGTGAAACAGCAGCAAAGCATAAAGCAGAAGCACCTAACATTTTAAATTTTGCTGTGATCACCTGCAGCACCTCGAGATATAAAGAGTTTTCTGAAACTGGAAAGGCAAGTGATCTATCAGGAGATTTAATCGTTCAGATTATCAAGAATAAAGGACACCGGGTTACGTTGCGGAAACTAGTTTCAGACAACAAATCAATGATACAACAAGCTGTAATGAAAGCCTTAAAGTCAAGGAAGATTGATGTGATAATCACAACTGGAGGGACAGGGATAAGCCACACTGATGTAACAATTGAAGCTGTTCAACCACTTCTTGATAAAGAGGTTACAGGGTTTGGACAGATTTTTCGAACAATCAGTTACGAAAAAATAGGTTCCTCAGCTATCTTGACACGGGCATTAGGCGGAGTAGCAAAGGGGAAAGCCATTTTTTGTTTACCAGGTTCTACTCAGAGTGTATCTTTGGCACTTGAAGCTCTTATTCTGCCTGAAGCAGGTCATATTCTTAAACATGCACGTGAGAAATAGGAAGCAACCAGTTTTTTAACTTTCATTTTGGATTGAAAGGTAATTCACCATGTCTTTGTCTAGATCAAACAATCTAGCCAACCCAATTTTTGTTTTTTCGTTATTTTGGAAGATTATGCGGAGGTATGGAATAACCTCTTTTGCCGCACGGTTAGAGGACATATGGCATCTTCTTCCTACTTTCAAACCGATAGCTGTTAGCATTTCCCGGTTTACCTTTAACTGAGACATTGACATGATCCGTGTCGGGAACTTAAATGGAACCCAACCTGAGGTTTTGTGACTCCATGAAACCGCAACGCCAGCTGTCATGAAATCCAGGAAATATCGTATAAGCTCCCAGTTCTGGGTTGACCCTACTCTTCCACGATACAAGTCAGCAACAGCAAGCATCTCCATGACTGCAGATAATTCCTCAGGATTCTTAATCTGATATGGTGCGTTTTCGTAAATCCACTCAAAAAGCATGTCCACGTCCACATCTGCAGTGTCAACTGCTTTTCTCGCGTCCAAAATGTTCCTAGCGTAGAAAATGTCGCTTAACACTTTAAAGATGGTGTCTTTTCGATCTCTTATTGAAAACCAACTAACATCCTCGAAGGCCAGCTGTTTTCTACCTTGTGACAGAGCTTGCAAGTCGTTAACCGCCGACCTCAAGTCACCGCTAGATCTTTCAGCAATAATACTCAAAGCTTCAACCTCAGCTTCAATGCCTTCGTCACTGCAGATTTTCTTAAGAAGTGCTTCTATTTCAGTTCTCGTAGGTTTCTTAAATTCAACTAATTGGCAATGGTCCCTAAGTGTTGAAAATCGGGGATCATATGCGTTATTTGCCGTCAATACTATTGGTGAATTTGTATTTTTGATAACTTCAGTTATTTCACGAAGCCCCCCGCGATCCGCAGTACCAGCTATACCATCTAGCTCGTCGAAAAGAATAAGCCTTTTTTTCCCAAACAGAGTCGTATACTGGCTGGCTATACCTGCGAATTTTTGGATAGCTTCAGCTGTTCGATAGTTGCTTGCGTTACTTTGAACAAGCTCCATACCGAGATCACTGGCTAAAGCTTCAGCTGCAACTGTTTTTCCAGTTCCAGGCGGCCCATAAAGGAAAAGCGCTCTTTTTTTAGGAGGCTTGTTTTCCCATTCACGAATCCACTTCAGTATTATGTTCTTTGCTTCTTTATTTCCAACAACCTCATCTAAAGTTTTAGGTTTATACTTTAAGGTCCACGGGATGTTCAATTTTATTGTCCTCTTTTGATTTCATCTCCTGCTTCAACCAGCTT
>CAZIFH010000076.1:0-11943 GCA_964539065.1 uncultured Candidatus Bathyarchaeia archaeon
GAATATCAGAGTATACTAAAATGCATGATGCAAAACAAAAGACAAACATCCACGAGAAAAAAAAATTACCAAACCCAGACATGGATAAAATGCATTAAAACAACATTTAAATAACGTCAAAACAATACCGCCATCATGCCCGAGGAATGGCATAATATATCAATAAAAACCGAAACATTCCTTAAGATAAAGGCCTACGCAGACGCACAAAAGAAGACCTACTCCAACATAATCGAAGACCTACTCCAACAGCCAACACAAAACATTGAAACACCAAAGCTAGAACCTGTATGCATCTGGGATTATTTCTATTGGAAACCTCAGAAAGACAAAGACGGCCACATTCTACGGTGGGAAAGAGTGAACAACTGTCCGATCCTGAATAAAAGACCTGACCTATGGAGCCTATCATCCTCAGCATTCATATCAACTATGATGAAAGCATGTAAAATGTGCGAAGTCAAAACAAAAGACGCAAGACGTAGAGAAAAGGCACTAGAAAGAAGAGAAACATGGAAAATCAGTCGACCAAATGAAATATTCACATCCAGATACGGCTATGTCCCAGCCGACAAATTCCTCAAAGAATATACGCAAAGAGAAGACAGAGAAGAAGAACGATACAAGAAAGAAGCAGAGGAGTTTGATGTATGATGCCTGAAAACGCCTTAATAACAAAGAAATACGGTTTAGCCGTCTACGACGAAGAATTAGGTGGCTGGATCATTATCACACAAAAAGAGTTAAACCAACACTTCATATCATTTGGACCTAGCATAGGCATCCACAACCTTTCTAGGGTTCTTAAAATAAAAGAAGGAGCATGATCAGATGTCAGACATAGGCTACGACATCGAACAAATAAACTACGGAACAGCTTATTTCTATCTTAAAGACGAAATCACTAGAATATGCCGAGATGGAAGAGAAGAAATAATTATATGCAAAATTGATAAATTCCTTTTCTTTAAAATAAAAAATATTGAAACAACGGAACTAATCCCCTTTAGTAACGTCATAAAAGTAACATTTTTCCACAATCAACGAGAAAAAATAAAGAGTGAGGTAACCCAAAATGAATGAAAGCTACCAAGAAAGAGATGACCTTTTTAAAAAAATCTCAAAGGTCGTCATCAGCATACAGGTGCCAAAAGACTACTTCAGAGCATGCTTTGAAAACAAGATACCACTTCACAAGCCGATCGAAAAACTAGTGGCTGAAATGTGCGAGGACAAAAACGAGCTTCTCAACTGGATCATAGAAACTTCAAAGGAGACGAAACACAATGAGTGAAGAAAAGAAGACAATAACGAATGAAGAAAAGGCTGAACCAAAACCTGAACAGCCAATATCAACAATTCAACCTGAAATTCATATATCAACAAATCTACCTTTCTCTCCAGAGCCTTCAAAAAAAGAGGTAGTAAAAGTTGAAGAGACAGTAAAAGCAACCAATGTGATAATAGCAATACTATTTCTTGTAGGCTTCACCTTCGGCCTAATCCTACTATTCGACAAAGACCTAAGAGAAAGAATCAAAAAGAGGTTTGCAAAACATGCAACGCCAGAAAGTAAAATGTAGTAACACTAAATGTCCACATAACGTAGCCTACAACATAGGCTGTGACTTCTACAGTGTGCAATGGCAAGCTAAAAAATTCTGTCCAACATTTCAGGTTGATCAAAATGGCTGAACAAGAAGAACAGCAAAAGACACAAACAGAACCTACAGAATCTACAGAACCTCTAAAATCTATAGAACAGCCTGAAGGAACAAAAGAAGAAATTAAACTAACACAAGAAGACATTATCTCTTACCTGAGACAATATTCAGCGAAAGGCCAAACAATCACAGAAAAATGCAAATCCTACCTAGAGGCGCTAAAGGAAAAACAATTTTGGGATGTATCCCAAAAACTACCTTTCCCACTTCAGAAAGAAATAGCAAGACTTTCAGGCGCAAAAAGCGATGAATCCGTAAGATACGCTATAAAAATGATGCAGAAAGAAGCCATCCAAAAAACGAAGCCTATGCCACCAGAGGCTGAAAAGCTGAAAGAAGTCAAAATAAAAGGCATACCGAAGCAAATTCCTGAAGAAACGATCCCACCACAAAAGCCTGAAGTCGGAAAACCTGAAGTTGAAAAGGAATATATACAGTTTACACAAGAAGATGTACGAAGCATACTTAAATCATTCAATGAAACCATCAAAAGCGTCTTTAAGACAGACCGAGACATATACGACGAAGGCATAATCAACATTCTTTCAACAGTAGACTCTAAACTTTTAGGATCGGTACAAATCGAAACAAAAGAAACAACCGTCAGCTATAACACCATATTGATCATAGCCCTCATATTACATCTTATCCCACTTATACCGATCGCTTTCTCTTTCATCTCTAAACCTAAAGAGAAAGAGGCAAAGAAAGAATGAACCCAGAAATCCTTCTAAGCCTACTGGAGAAGATGATCCCCAAGGAAGCGTTCAAAAACTGTGAAATAGAAGTCTCATGGGAAAACGAAAGCGAAAACGTCCTACTGATCTTCATAAAAATAACAAGAAAAGTGGAAGAAGATGTCAAATGAGCTTCAAATCGACGCCTACGATGAACATGTCGTCATATTTGGACAATCTGGCACTGGCAAGTCCACACTTCTAAAGTATCTCCTGAAAAACATAAGCCAAGCTAAACCAGTGTGGCTGTGGGACTACAACGGGGAACATGATGTCTTCCCTTATGCCAATGGCATAAGCCAACTTCGTAAATCAAGCCTAGTCTTCAGACCACAGGAAGGCACAGAGGAAGAATTTAACCAATTTTGCACCATAGCCTTCGAAATCCCAAATCTTACGGTTGCAGTTGAAGAGGTGCAAGAATACGCTAACAAGTTCAGGTTTCCAACACCATTAGCTAGGATCGTAAGAGTGGGAAGAAGAAAAGGCATCACATACATAGCTGTCAGTCAACGGCCTGCTGAAGTACATAATGCAATAATATCAAACAGCCACCACCGATTCGTATTTAGACTTGATCTTCCACCAGACATAATATATTTGAAAAAATGGCTACAATGTGACGAGGAAACCATAAAAAATCTTCCCAATTACTGCTTCTACTACTACAGTCCAAAATATCAGATTTCAAAAGTCTTCCAGCCGATTCAACTATGATAGCCAAAATAAAACTAACATATTCCTCTATGAGCCATATCAAAAAGCTAAGTAGCTATTGTAAGCGTCATTCCCTCTCATGCTATCGTTGTGGCCGAACGTTTCAAATAGGGGAAACAATTATATCAAAAAAGGGTAATGGTAGAACAAAATACTATTGCCTTGCCTGCGCCAGACGTCTTTATTTTATCTAACATCACTTTATAAACCACTTATAACATGAAAGACAAAGATGAAAGGTTAAAAAACATGCCTATAAACAGCTTATAGCAGGTGAATCAGAAGAAATGTTAGGGTTCACATGGAAGCAGCTACTTGTAATAGCCGTTGTCGCATTCGTCGTCACATACGTATACCAATATGCTAGAACAAAAGGCGCTGGGCTACCATAGAAGGTGACAGACAAAATGAAATGGAGTAAGAGAACACTACCGTCTGAAACATGCACAGCAGGTGCAACCACAAACATAGACATTGCAAGAGACTACTTCATCCAAAAGATGATCCTGTTCGTGGACATACAATATGACACAGGTTCATCTGTCAGCAAAACAGGCACAATATGGGATGTAGTCTCTAAGGTAGAGTTGAAGCGTGAAGGCAAAAGAAGCGATGTATTCTTCTCTTTGAGTGGAAACCAAATATACAATTTAACCACATATGATACAATGAAGTCTCCGCAGTACACAGACTTCATCACCACAACAGGACAGAGTGACCAGCATGCGTACGCATATGTCCCAGTTGACCTGAGAATCGACAAATGGAACGACAGAGACGCTTCAGCACTGCTTGACAGCTTCAACTACTCAAGCCTGAAGCTAGCTTTAACCTTTGGATCAGCTTCAACAGTTGGAACAGGCTACACGTTCGACAGCATCACAGTCTATCCTACACTATTCGAAGCCATACCTGAAGGTGTAGCGGACAAAAGCGCTCCAAGATACAATCACGTCCTCAGTTTCACAAGCTTCGGAAGCATAGGGGAAAATCAAGGATGTGACTTTAGAACAGGCAACCTTATGAGACGCTTCATATTGATAACTTCATCTAACACAGCCATCAACTTCTTCGAAGTGAAGTCTGGAAGCGCTAACATCATACCGAAAACACACTTTCTAACAGCACAGGAAGCAGACCAAGAGGAATATGGCGTCACAAAGGCAACAGGCTACGTGATCACAGACTTCTCTGAGATAAACGCAGTAGACGGCGCACTTGACCTGCTAGAGGCCAAACAAGGTGACGTGAAACTCTTCATCTATCCATCAAGCTCAACCGCTTCAGTTACAGTGATTTATGACCTGCTAGAAAAGTAAACCGCAAACAAAGTGACGGAAATGGAATGGCGTACAGTAATCGGCTACCTAGTAGGCATAGGGATAGCGGCGTTCCTAGCCTACACGATCTACGACCTAAAATTTAAACCCGTAGGAAAAACTCCGCAGACGGCAACTGAAGCCTACCAGAGTCTAGTGGAATCGTATAAGGAAGCCTATCCTGAAGTTAGACCAGTAGGAAGAACATTGAAGGCTATAAAAATATTGGAGACTGAGTAGCATGGAAGACTTTCTAGCCACATGGGAGAAGCTGAAAAACCGCAAACTAAGCTATTATACGCTATCGTTGGCAAGCGAGAGGACAGGCACAGAAAAGGACAAGTTCACCATCTCATGTGACGTATTCTTCGTTTTGAAAAATGACGCCTCAAACCTATATATTGCATTCAACAAGCCCTATGAATGGATACCTGTCCCAAAATTCCCATATGGCAAGGGAAGCTTTAAAATCGTGCAGGCAATAGAAAGAATCTATCTAAAACATTCTGCTGTAGCAGGTGGAGAGCTTATAATAGCAGGCGGCTTCCCAGAATCTATGGCCGTTGAAGTGTTCACAGGGCAAAGCGTCTATCTTGTAGACGTCAGCGGAAACACGATAAACCCATCTCAGGCGCCAATCTATTCAACATTTGTAAAAGATATAACGGTGACAAGTACAGCGCAGGCAATTGATTCTTCAACGTTAGCCTTCACAAGGTTAACCTTATTGGCTGATAGTGGAAATGGTGCAACCATATATGTTGGAACAGCCTCAAGCCAACTGTTTCCACTATCAGCAGGCTCAAGCTTAACCTTGGCGCATGTGACATCAGACATAGTTTATGTGAAAACATCATCTGGCACGGCAACACTTCACGTCATAGGTGGTGGGCATGAGTAGTGTAGCAGGTAAACTGTCAAAATATGTGATAGACACAAATAAACCTGAATATGCACACATTCCTAAAAGTTTAGAGGGTGAAGTTTTACTGGAAGAAGTCAAAGACGAAAATGGCGCAATAAAAGGTTGGATAACAGCTACGCTTGGGGCGGTGAACGCTATCGTTAGGGCAAGAGATAATCCAACAGAAAGAGACACAGCTATGAAATCGATGACAGCTGACCAATTCCTAGAAGCTACAGGCTGGAAGAAATATTTTCAGAAATGGGCAAGCGAGGGGATCATGGTATGATGGAAAGTTGGGTTCAGAAATGGTACAGTGACTATTTAGCAAGATGGGGGTATGCGCCATCATATGACGAATATGTTAAAGCAGGTGGGAAAGCTTCTCTGCAGGAATATTATAGCGCACAGTTGTCTGAAATAAAATATGTGGCAACACCTGCAAAGCCTGTGGGGGTCACCCTCGCTTCAACCTCATCTAATCTGGAAGCTAGTCAGCCACAGGAGAAAGTTAACGTTCCAACAGCCGTTCCAACAGCTCCGTCTGTTAAAGCAGCTGTTGCACCATCACCATCTAAAAGGCAAGAAGACTTCATTGGCCTATTTGCAAAAACAATCGATGAAGCAATAGCAGACTTCAGGAAGCTTGTAAAAAACATGACAGGCATAGAAATATGAGGTGGAAGCATGCTTGACTTTCACATCTTCACCGTCGACAATGACAAATCTAAGGTAACATCAGATAAAAAACCAGTCAGTGAAATGCTCGTCGACTCCACCATAGTAGCGGGAATAGTCTTCTTTAGCACATGGAATGGCACGTTGGACGTTAACAACTTTCTCAATGCCATAAAAGGCTTCGGCTTAGCCTTTCTAACACAAATAGCCTATTACAGGGGGTTGAAGAAATGACCACGCAGACTATTCAGATCATAAAACAAGACCAGAAGGGAGCTGAGTTCTCAGGTTCTGCCCCATGCACGTGGATAGGCACGTTGAAGAAGGCTACGTTAAGCATTTCAGCCAGTAGCTACATTGAAGAAGTTCACTTCAATGAGATGATCGCTTTCCCAAAGTCTTCAGCTTGGTCAGCTGACGTCACCAAAGTGGTCAGACAAGGCGAAAACTATCTCAGGGTGAAGGTGGAGTACACGCCGCTAGACGTCCTATGGGGTACGACCAAGACCGTTAACGCAGTTTTAACTTTGGAAATTGAAGGAGTAGGCGGAGGCCTCTCCTATGGCGGCATCCAGGATATAATCTCTAAGCTTAGCGTGTTTTGGGGTGAAGTGAAAGGTTGGAGTCAATGGATACTCTTAGGCATCTTCATCATAGCTATCATTCTCGCATTAGCCTATCTGCTGATGCAAGCGGGTAAAATAAAATTGGGAGGGTTGGTTTAAATGGGTTACTCAACACCTTCAGGTGGCTCACATTATGAAAGAACCTATGACGGCACAATCTCAGCTGGAGCATCGTATACGCCTGTAAACGGCCTAGTTCAGTATGGAACAGAGTCGACAGCAGCCAATGAAATAAAACCTCAAATCTACAATGGCACAACATGGATTGACGCCATCTACTTTACTACAAACCTAGATTACAGCCACTGGTACAACGTCCTATTTGTCTCAAACAACGGCAACTTCAGAATCTATGCGGCTAACGCCAAAAAGGTTGTTGTAATGAGGTGGTATTAGATGGGCTACAGTCCTCCGCCTGCAAGCGCCACCTATGAACTATATTACACAGGCACGTTAGCGAATGGTGCATCATTTACGCCTTCTTCAGGCGGCTACTATATTGCCACGTCAACGATTTCAGGAAATCCAAACATGACAAAGCTTGAGATAGAATTTTATAGTACAGTAAACAGTGTTTGGGTGAAATGTACAAAGGCAACATCTAATCCAGCCTACGGCCGCATTATTTCAGTAGGCGCAATATCAGATGGGTCGAATATGAGATTTCTCAACAGTTCAGGTACAAACTATGACAAATTTGTGGTGATGAGGCGAACCTAAGATGCCATGTAGAAGAAAGAAGTGGATTCAGAAGGCTGTGAAACGGGAAGGCTCATTGACAAGATGGGCTAAGGAACACGGGTTTATAACGGCTAGAAAAACAATAGATCTCAACAGAGCCTATAGGTATGCGAAACGCAAAAATCTCATAAAACGCATTAGACAGATCAACCTAGCTAAAACGCTTAGAAGGCTTTCGAAGAGGCGAAGGTGAATGGAGTCTTTCAAGGATGCAGTAGGCGTCGGCATGGCCTTCATAGCAGAAGAACACATATTCACGTTCATGCTTTCCTCATGCTTCACAGCAAGGAATCTGGTAAAAGAAAAAGGTGATGTGGAAAACGTTAAACGAGACCTAGAGATCAGCCTATGGCTGTCGATAGCGATAAGCCTAATCCTATCCTACGCCTTCAAAAGCGCCGCCACTGCAATAGCAGGCTTCCTATTCGGCATACTACTATACTACATTTATGCAAAAAGAGGTGAACTGCTGTGACTAAAACGTTAAGGCATACAACATATCCCTCATACAACCAAAGCAACCTTATAGCAAAAACAGACCCTACTCTTGTGCTTCACCTATCAAAAGAAATTCCACAAGATGAGAAAAATAGCACATGGTATGATTACTCGAACTATGGAAACCATGGAACAATCTATGGCGCACAATACACAAGTGAAGGCTTATCGTTCGATGGAGTAGATGATTATGTGCATGTATCTGACTCAGAAATTTTGCATACAGTACAGAATGGGCGTGTAATGAGTATTGGAACATGGATTAATGTTAAAGGAAACCCAACTGGCAATTGGTTTATAGTAAACAAGCAACATTTTATACAATTTTGGCATTGGGCAGGTAGTCTGACATTTCAACTGAAATTCTCAGACGATACTTGGCGTGGTCCTTTTTATAGTTGGACCCCTGCTTTAGATGTGTGGTATCATGTAATAGGAACATATGATGGTTCAACAATCAAACTGTATATTAATGGAATACAGGTTGCGACTACGAGTTACACAGACAATCTTTTTTCACAATATGATAATATGAGGATTGGTAATTACATGGAAGGTGGTTATCCTTTCAACGGTCTTATTGACAATGTTCGCATTTACAACCGAGCCCTCTCAGATACAGAAATTTCCACACTCTACAATAGGACTAAACAAGAAATTCTTTACAGGAGAGTGTATCTATGAAGACAGAGTTGACTATTAAAAGGTATTCTGGTGCAGTTTGGAACAGTGAAATCCGCTTAAGCAACGTTGATAAAGCTAGAGTGTTTGCGGTTTTAGCTAAATATTTTAGGAGGGTAGATGTCTTTGAAGAAATACGTTGAAGCAGCAGAAGCAGCTGCTTCGCCAACAGAATCAGCTGAGTTAGATTTCATAAGATTAGAAATAGATGAATTAAGCGAAAGCGATGCGTTAAAATGTGTGAAAGAGCTTGTTGACTTAACAGGGAAAACATTTAACATCTACATCCACGAATGCTTCCACAACGAAAAGCCTGTTCAACCCTGTAAAATCTCATTTCTCCAAACCTACCCCATGAAAACTAAAATATTGGAGATGTAAGCTATGCACCTGCTATGCCTTCTCAGGCTACCATACCGCAAGCATGCAAAATGGGCTATTGAAAAATTTGAGGAAATAGCTCACAGAAACCATGTGAGAGTAGACTATATTCTACCAGTGGGTCTAGCAGCGCATAAAAGCGATCTACACGCCTTTCTCGTTGAACTACTTGAGAAAGCATACGCCAACGCAGACATGAGAGTTACACGTGAAAACATAGAGACAGCTTTAAGGGAGGACTTCAACATTTTAGAAATGGGTTGGTTGGACAAAGATAGTTCTCGGAAACTAGCTGACGGATTCGACATAAAATATTTGGAAAAATATAGAGACATAGATATTGTGCTGTTCAGCCTGTTTCCCGTGATCTCCTTCAAAGACCACAAGCTTGAGAGTGGAGAGGATGCCGTTTAAAGTCTACGATGAACCCAAAAGCTTCATACATACCATAATAGGGTTGATAGCAGGCGCCACATTCAAAAGCTATCCTGAAGTAACCTTATCTCTCGTTTTACTTTTTGTATTATATCAACTGTATGAAAGTGAACCAGCAGAGTCGAAAGTAGGTGACCTCATAGAGTTTGCAGTAGGCCTTGCAATAGGCTACTTCATCATCCCGTGAGCGAAATAAAAAAAGAGAAGGAGAAAGCTAATCTACTATCCGAAAGTCTTTCAGTCTTTCTATTACTTTAGGGACACCTTTAACGAAGTTGACGTGGGTGCAATCGCTAGATAAATCTTCAGAACAGACTAGCCTAACCGTATTGGCTTCAAGCTTTATGATGTAAACGTCGACCAGCTTCTTTATGTTGCCATCCCATACTGTCACATGGTTCTCATGTACATTATAATGGTGCAGTCTTTTCTCTATTTGGCTGTCATATAGCTTGCTTACTATCACTGTGTTTATGGTTAGTCCCTTGCTTTCAGCTTCTTCCTTTATGCTGTTGTATAGTTTCTCATCTATATAGAGTGTTGTCCTTATTTTCTTCATACTCTCTTTGTCATGCCGTTAAGTTTATATAGGTTTTGCATTATTTTAATGGCGTGGTAATGCGATTTGAAGATCAGAACAATAGAAGAAAAGTATGAGATATATTTTGCAATAAGCGAACAGGGTAAAAGCACATACGACCTCCAAAAGGAGATTCAGGTCGACCAGTCGACAATATCAAGGCACTTTCTGAAGCTGAAAAAACTGTTTGCTGAAAGCAAAGAGGAATATGACAAATATCTAGCGTGGCGTGAGTCAAAAAAGGAACCTAAATACCTTTTGCACATTGAAGAAAGACCTGACGGAACGGTACTATTTCACAGCCCATATTCTCACATTGTAGACTATTGCAAGCGAGGCTATTCGAGAAGCAAAGACAAGCCGAAATTTGTAGCCAACTTGCGTGAGCGCTTCAACATGGCCAGTGAAGTTTGGAATATGCTGGGAAGACGTGATCCTTCAACTTGGACAGAGCAAGACCTGAACAACATTCTAGCGCAAACAAGCGAAGGATCACAATACAATAGAAGTGTTATCATGAGAATGGTCAGCCCTAAATTGAAACAGATAGACGGCCTTTGTGCGGGCTTAAAGCCACCGCCTAGAAGAGTGCCTGTTTTAACCTTACCTCAATTCCCTGAGCTTTTCAGGAAAATTATTGAGACAGCTAAGTCTTTGGCTAGAGATGAACGTGAAAGGGATGAAATCGAGCTTATTCTAATTGTAAAAAGCCAAACTGGCATGAGAACAGGCAAGAGACGTTTCGAACAAGGCCTATGGGGGACAAAAATAGCTGAAGGCAAAAGCCACATTGAAGTCGTAGGCGACGACTTTACGTGGACGGTCTATGAGAAATGGTCTGAAATTTGGGATATTAACTTCAAAACCGATCTTCTAAAGTCGACAGTCGTAAACTTCATACGTAAATATCAGTTGAAGAAAGGAGACTGGCTTATCAGCATGAGCGATGAGAGAGCAAACGACCTTTTACATCAAGCATGTGAAGTAAACAACATCAGCCCGTTAAACCTGCACGATATGAGAAAGATTTACGTCAGCTTTCTCGTGAGAGCCAAGATTCGGCTTGAGCAGGCTGTCAGATTGAACGTGGGATGGAAGACGATAGGAACAGCATACGACCACTACCTGCACTTCCAAACGCTTTGGGAAGAGCTTGAAGAGCAGAAGAGAAGGTTTGAGGAGTTGTTCTAGCATGAAATGTGAAGTATGTAGTAGTGAAATGGAGCTTAAGCTTGTGCGATTGCTTGATGGAGCTAAGCTACGATGGCAATGCCCTAAATGTGATTTTCGTAAAGAAGCAGTCTGGCATTCCTATGGGGTGAGTTTTGTATATGGTTTTAATGGCTGTCATAAATAAAGGTTGTAAGAAAGTTAAATTCTTTATGCGTCCATGTTGCAAAGACTACAAGTTTCATAAGTGGGAATTTAAAGGCGTGAGCAAAGGCTACAAGCACATTTATACCATTCACGAATGCGAAAGATGTGGTAGGGTTGAAGCACGTTTAATGACAGAAGAAAAAATAGGAGATTTATGTAAAGGTTGTATTTAAGAACCTTATTATCCTAACTGTGCCTTAGAATACTGTCCTTATGCAGACAATGCATTAAACCTTTTGATGTTTCCCTACCACTTTTTTAGTCTATGAGACGCTATGTTTATCGTTAAAAAAATGCATTAAAACGCCTTTCTTGAAACTTGTTCGTCAAATGCTCTCATGCTTTTGGAAATGCATTAAAACCCAATGCATTTACTAATGCATTTTAAGATTTTTAGCATCAAACCAGACCCAAATGCATTACCCTATCTGTCTCATGCAATCAAAAAACACTAATGCAAAATCATATGGGAATTATATGGGAAAATTCCCATATGCTTTAAATGAAACAAAATCGTAATGTATTATATCATATGGGAATATATG
>CAZIFH010000077.1:0-31599 GCA_964539065.1 uncultured Candidatus Bathyarchaeia archaeon
AGCATGTTTAGCGGTGACAGGCTTTTTCGGGTTCATTGTTTGATGATAGCCTTAATGTTTGACGTGTATCCTGCAATGGTTTTCAAGAAAGAAAACCTCCAGATATGGTCCATGTTGGGGATGATGTTCACCAAGATTTTAACATCCCTAGAGCAGTAGGGATTTCGAGTTATCTGCTGGATAGAACAGGCGAAAAGACCGGAGATTACATAATCAAAAATCTAAGAGAATTAGAAGATTCGGGGTGTGTGCCTCAACCATTTTTTCTTTGAACTGATTGTTGCAGGATTTGTGAAGAATTGGGTTTAAGATTCTTAAACGTGGATGTTTTTGTTCACGTCTTTCTGTGTCTGCCGCTTAGTCTTTGCCTCTTTGACATAGTCGGCGAACTTGTATCCAGCCTTCTCCGCATACTCGATTTTAAGCTTCATGTAAAGCTTTTTTGTGATAAGAATTTCTAGGAGGAAGGCGCCTGCGCCGAAGATTCTTTCCAAAGCCTCAGCGAAGAACTCTATGCCGCCGGAAAGGCTGGCGCCTCCAATCTGTCGAAGCACAACTGCTGAGCTTACGTCTCCAAGAACCTCGCCTAGCACATTGTCTATGCAGCCCTGAGAATCTCGTCAAAAGCCTCGTCTGTGCGGCTGCCGCCTTCATCGAAACGGTTTTCACCGCCTCTTTTCTTGTTCAATCAAATTGCCTCCTCAGCTTATTGGCGTCAGCTTCGGCACAGGGTAGCCGGCTGAAGTGTCTGTCTCAACAAAGTTCACCGGTGTTCTCGGCTTAAGCCCATAAACAAGTAGCGCGCCATGCTCCCTGACAACCTTCAAATGCACATTTGCAATCGAGTTTAAATTAGCTGAAACATCGTGGATGCTGGGTTTAAGCAGGAGAAACATCAAGTCTCCATGCTGCCTCGCTATTGAGACGCTGAAGTTCAAAATCTTAAGGGCTTCAAGTACACCGTAATAGGAGATAAGACTGTCTACTCCAATAATATGCAAAATAGGTTGGCCAGTTCTTGCATGAGCCTCACTAGCAACGTGTAGGTACGTTTGAAAGTCTTCTTCAATGCTTTCGCCCTTAAACTCGATTATGCATGGATGTTTCTGAACAGCTAAGCTCTTGAACTCGCATATCCTTATCAAACGTTCAATCTTTTCTTCAGAGAAGCCGACGTCCCGCATCCTGTTAAGGATAAGATTATTGTCCACCCCAGAAGAGGGAATCACAAAGACTGGTCTATCATTTGCGATGAAGTTCCAGGCTACAATTAAAAACAAGTGATATTGCAGGGTTGACACGTTTAAGCCTATCTCAAGAAGCACAGTTGAACCTTTAGCGTAGCCTCCATTCAGCAGCCTGTCAAGGTCAGCTGAGCCAGAGGAAAACTTTTCAGAGCTGTCTGGAATAGGCTTGAAGACTCCGCTCAAATGCTTCTCCACAAACATTGGGAAAGCTTCGAATCCCCTGTGCAGCGTAAAGGCAACAGTTTTTTGCGCAACTCGTGTTCCACGCATCTTTTTGATTTCTAGGTCTCTGAACAGTCGACCGTCAAGTTCGCCTGCCCTGAATAGTATGACGCCGTCAGCCACGAACTCCTCCATGCCAGTGCCTATCCTGGTGCCTCTGTAAGGAACCTCACCGATTATTAGGGATGTGCAGCCTGCCTGCCTCACGATTTTGCCTAGCAGGGTGTGCGTCACTATTCTTGAGTCGAAAGGCTTTTCGAAGGCTTGAGCCAAAGCCGTGTAGGAGTCTAGGACGAGGCGTTTAGCCTTAACCTCCTCTACGGCGTCAACAACAGTGCTTAAGACTGTGGAGACCCCTGCCTCCCTAACGGTTAACAGGTCGAGAAAGCGGAACTTGCCCTTCTTTTCAAGCGTTTCAAAGTTGAAGCCGAAACCCTTCATGTTTTCAATGAAGGCTTCCCTGTTTTCGGCGAAGCTCACGTAGACGCCTGGCTCATCTTGACCCGCGGCGCCGCGGTAAATGAATTGGGCAGCGAAAACCGTCTTTCCAGTGCCAGGATTGCCGGCTAAAACAATTAGGCTGCCCTTTGGGAATCCACCTTCCAAAACATCGTCCAAACCACTCACGCCGGTAGAAACACGCTCAACCAAAACAACCTCCCCCGAAACAAGAACCCTCCTGACCAATAATTAATTGCCTATAAAGTAATGTTGTTTACCTAGAAACAAAAATTAATATTCTCAGAGGCTTTGTTAATACTTATTTTGTATCAATATAGGCTCTGGTAGCAGGCATAAACATGCTCCTGCCATCCATTACTCAATCGTTTATACATGATTCTTTTTTAATAACAAAGAAGGAGTAAACAAATAAAAGTAGGGTGTGTCTTCTTATTGGTTAGACCCCCCAAAAAGGCATGTTTTTTCTCATAATCTCAACTAGTTCGTTTAGACAATCTAACTCAGCTAGCTCCAGCCTTATCTGAAATTTTGACAATAATTCTTTAACATGTTCCTCAGGAATCGCGACATAAAGTATGTCTTCCTCTTTAAAATGGCGACCAACAACAGGCTTATCCATGGATATTGCAACTTGCTTTCCTGCTTCAGCGACAGACACAGATTTACCTTTTTCCTGAATTTGAAGTATTTCTCCAACTTCTTTTCCGTCGATTGTTACAAGTCGAACCTTAGGTCGGATTTTTCCAGCTAAAACCTCAACCCCTACAATAGCTGGTTTTGCTTTTCTAAAAGTGTATCCTGAAAGAACCTTAATTTTTGCTGGAAGCGTAAGCCTGTCAAATTGGTTTTTTTCGCGTGTCTCTTTCTCTTCTCTCATCCATTTAAGGTACTCGTCAATTAGGTGATAAATAATTTTTTCCCTGAAAATTGGAATCTTTCGAGCCTCAGCTTCTTCTGCAGCATCTGGCAGAATTCTAACGTTGAACCCTAAAACAGCCGCTAATAATGGATTGCTTTCTTTGACTACAGATGCTTCAGCAATATCTCTTTTCGAAATATCGCCTACATCAGCCAATCGTAAAGGAACACCTTCTCTTCGCAGGCTTTCTGCTATTGCCTCTAAAGATCCTAAAGTATCTGTCTTCAGAATCACACCATCAGAGTCCGTTGAAACTCTAATCTTTTGTACCTCCTCAGAAATTTGATTCATGTATATTGCCAGCGTGTTTTTAGAAGGAACCACATAGAAAGGTGCTCCAGCTAGTGCATCATTAAGATTGGGAGCGGCAATTTTGACTCCTGCAGCCGCAGAGACCTCCTCTACTACTAAAAACTTGTCTCGAGGATCTCTTATCTCGTCCAGAGGTTTAGGCAACAAAAGAGCGCGAACTACCGTCTCGATAGGTCCATTTTTTCCGCCCAAAACTACTGTATCATTCCTTTTTAGTACACCTTCGTAAATAATGACGTTAATAGTTGTTCCCAACCCAACCTCTTCTTTAACTTCAAGAACTGCACCTTTAGCTGGACCTTTCGTTGTCTGAAGCTTGCTTTTAAGAAATTGTTGCGTAAGCCCTACCAATACAGCCATCAATTCCATTATACCCTCGCCTGTTTTAGCGCTTGTTGGAACAATGGCAACTGTTCGCGTAAAGTCTAAAATTCTGTCAAACCTCTCTGTTCTTAAACCGATTTCAGAAAATTTTCCAATAATGTTGTACAAACATTCATCTACAGACTGTTGAACATACTTATCTTGCTTCTTATAAGACTCAATAAAAGAGGAAGTGTGCTGAGGAATCCAACCTGCGATTCGGTCAACCTTGTTTGCTGCTACAATAAAGGGGGTTCGTCTTAACTTCAAAATTTCAATTGATTCAAAAGTTTGAGCTTCAAATCCCTTTAAAATATCGATAACCAGAACCGCAATGTCCGCTATACTGCCTCCACGTCTTCTTAGATTAGCGAAAACCTCATGTCCTGGAGTATCAATTACAAGAAGACCTGGAATTCGGATTTCTCCACCAAATTTTTGAAGTAGTGGTCCCGCCAGTTCCTTTAATGTCTCAACTGGGAAGAAGCTTGCACCAACATGCTGCGTCATCCCTCCAGGTTCTCTTGCCTGAACTTTACTTTTTCGAATCTGATCAAGCAAAAGGGTTTTTCCTGTATCCACATGTCCAAGAACACAGACAATTGGTTGCCTTAAAGGCAAGAGGTTTCTTCCCTCCAAAATAGATACCAGTTATTTGATTTACTCATTCTGAAGAATTTGTTTCCAGTCAACGTTTTCCTTTACTAACTTAAGTGCCCTTTTTATTCTTTCATTATCTGTAGGCTTTATTTTCCCAACCATTCTTTGCATCATTTGTAAAGTGGTGTATGTGTCAAAAGGTACAAGGATTACAGGAACGCTTAGTTCATCTGCTCGTGGAAAAATCTTAACACTTGGATACAAGTTTCCTGTGAGAACTAAAGCGGAGACTCCAGCCTCTAACGCAGCAAATATTATGTCTGTTCTGTCTCCTCCGGTGATGACAAGCTCGTCTTTAGTTTTTCGGAAATATTTTACAGCACTCTCAGGTGTCATTGCTCCTATTAAGAATGATTGAACAGTTTTTTCTATGCCGTTCTTGCCTGCAAGAATTTTTCCACCAATCACGCTGTAGATTTCTTTAACTGTAAGAGCGTTTAACATTTTGTCCTCTGGAATAATACCTAAAACATTAATTCCGTTTTTTTCAAGTGCTGGTTTTATAACATTTTTTGCTTTATACATCTTATTGGAAGAAACTTGATTTAAAATAACGCCGAGAAAAGATACGTTCCATTTCATGCAATAGTCCCTTGCTTGGATAATATTGTCTAACGTTAGATCGTCTTCAAATTTTTCGACAAGAATAATTTTTGCTTCAAAAACTGAAGCTAATTTCGGCGCTGAGCAATTGATGAAAGAACCAACTGACATGAATGGAGGACCTTCAATCAAAATTATCTCCTTCCCTTCAGAAGCAATGCTAAAGGACGTTTTAATCTTGTCAAACACTTCTGAAATGCCAAAGTTCATAAGTTGATCTAGGAATGCTTCTTTGTGAGCAGTAACGGGACAAATTTGGTCTGCAGATATTTTAAGGTTTAGAATGCTTCTTATTGTGTGAGCGTCTTCATCAAAATGCTCTCCTCTTTCATCTATGGCGTAACCTAAGCCTATTGGCTTAAAATATCCGACTTTTTTTCCCAAATCCCTGAAAATGAGTGCCAAAGCTATTGTTACGACGCTTTTGCCAGAAAGTTCCTTGTTGGAAACTATGTAAATTGCCTGTTTCCCCATTTTTCTCTCCTTCTCTTATCTTTTACTTCGAGATCGTCATTTTTATATCTACTGCCACACATCCTTCTTTCTCTCCATAAACAAATAATGGGTTAACCTCCATCTCAACAATTTCGTCGAATTGACTCATAATCTGAGAAATCTTTAGGATCACATCAACAACTGAGGCGATGTCTGAGGCTGGCTCACCTCTTACACCTTTAAGAAGATTATATGCTTTTGTCTCTTCAATCATTTCTTCAGCTTCTAGCTTTGAAAGTGGACAAAGACGGTATGAGACATCCCTAAGAAAGTTAACGTAAATTCCTCCTAAACCAAACATCATAAGAGGACCAAACTGGGGGTCTCGAACAGCTCCTACAATCACCTCTTTACCGTGCAGAGCCATTTTTTGAACAAGAACTCCAGAAATCTTGGCGTGCGGCAATAATTTTGATATTTTGCCTATAATGGTCTCATAATTCTGTTCAACTTGCGTTCGTGAAATATTATTAAGTATTACTCCCCCTACATCTGTTTTATGAAGAATTTCTGAAGAAACAACCTTTAATGCTACGGGGTAACCTAAAGAGTCAGCTATTTTTCCTGCTTCGTTCGAAGATCGAGCAACCATCGCCTTAGGAACTGCGATGCCATACATGGTCGCGATCTTTAAGGATTCCTCAACCGTAGGAACTAGTCGATCATCCTTACGCATTTCTGCAATAATCGTTTTAATGACATTCTCGTCGACTTGTACTGGATACAAGGGGTTCTCATTTGGTTTTTTAAGAATAGAGGTATATTCACACATTTTTTTTAGAACGAAAGCAGCTGATTCTGGGAAGGGATAATTAGGTATATTGTTTTTTAACAATGTTTTTACAGCTACTGAATCTTCATCGAACCCCATAAAGGAAGCAACAATTGGTTTATCCGTTGTTTTGCTAATTTCGACGATTAATTCTGCAATTTTATCTGAAGGCGTCATTGCCTGAGGAGTCAAAATAACAATAATGCCACTTATGTTTTGACTTTTAATTCCAGTCGTCAAAGCTAGTTTATAACGCCTATCGTCAGCGTCGCCTAAGACATCTATAGGATTGTTAAGGCTTGCATGTGCAGGCAAGGATTTGCGAAGTTCCTCTCTAATTTCAGGTTCAAGCAGTGGCAGATTTAAGCCTATCTTTTCACAGGCATCTGCAGCAAGAATTCCGGGACCGCCACCATTTGTAATTATTAATACATTGTTGTTTTTAGGTAACGGCTGACCCTCAAATGCCAAGAGAACATCGTAAAGTTCTTTTAACACGTCAACTCTAAGTACATCTGCCTTCTTAAAAGCAGCTGAAAAGGCTGCGTCTGAGCCTGCAAGTGAGCCAGTATGAGACGAAACAGCTCTTACGCCTACATCTGTGGTTCCAGACTTTAATACAATGACTGGTTTATTCTTAGAAAGTTCCTTAGCTACTTTTACAAAGCGATGACCATCTTTGACACCTTCAATATACAATCCGATAGCTCTTGTTTGTTCATCTTCAGATAAAGCTTCAAGGAAATCTGTAGCTGTCAAGTCAGCCTCATTTCCTAAACTAATAAACTTTGTGAAGCCTACGTGATTGTGAAGTGCCCAGTTCAAAATAGTGCTTCCAAGAGCTCCGCTTTGAGAAATGAAGGCTATGTTTCCAGTATGAGGTTGAGCCGCAGCGAATGATGCATTCAATCGACTTTGAGTATTAATGAGCCCTAGACAGTTTGGTCCCTGCATTCGAATGTTATATTTTTGGCATGTTTCTAGAAGCTCTTTCTCTAGATATGTTCCTTCTCTTCCAGTCTCACTGAATCCAGCTGATATGACTACTATTCCTTTTACGCCTTTTTCTCCGCATTCCCTAGCGATCACAGGCACTATTTTTTCAGGAACAACGATTACTGCAAGATCAACTTGTCCAGGTACTTCTGTTATGTTGCCGTAGCATTTGAGACCTAAAAGTTCATTTGTGTTCGGATTTATTGGGTAAAGATGCCCCTTGAATCCATATTCTAATAAGTTTTTGAGTATTTTGTGTCCTACTTTTTCTGGTTCTCGGCTTGCACCAATAACTGCAATGGATTTTGGATTAAAGAAGGCTTCTAGCTGCATTCTACAGCCTCGATGCATTTAGGTTGCTACAGCATAGCGTTAGGAAAGTACTGTCAAATATTTATGTGTAGCTCATTTTTATATAAATGATAAAAAAATAATTTGAGTGTTGCTGCATGAGTACTGTAGAAAGCCTTCGATCAAGACCTTATAACGAAAAAAAAGTAAGTTTAGATGAAGCTCTCGGAATGATAAAAACTGGAGACCACATCTTCATTGGGTCTGCCTGTGGTGAGCCTCAGTATCTCGTTAATGGGCTTGTTGAAAAAGCTAACCATCTAGCAGACAACGAGATTCTTCACGTTCACACATTAGGTGTCGCGCCTTATGCTAAACCTATTTACTCTGAAAGGTTTCGGCTAAATGCCTTTTTTGTTGGAATAAACACACGGAAAGCTGTTGCTGAGGGAAGAGCGGACTACACCCCTGTGTTTCTTTCCGAACTTCCAAAGTTTATAGCAAGAGGCATTGTTCCAATCGATGTTGCACTTATACAAGTAACGCCTCCAGATGAGCATGGGTTCTGCAGCTTAGGAGTCTCAGTTGAAATCACGAAAACTGCCACTGAAAAGGCTAAGCTAGTGATTGCTCAAGTAAACCGAGAGATGCCTCGCGTGCTTGGCGACAGTTTTGTTCATTTAAAAGATATCGATGTAATAGTGGAACATGATGAACCTATACTGGAAATTTCAAGGCCTGACCAAGACATAGTTTCTAGCAGAATTGCAAAATATGTAGCAGATCTAGTCGAAGACGGATCTACACTTCAAATTGGAATAGGCAGTGTGCCAGATTCTGTTTTGGATGCTTTAAGAGATAAAAAAGACCTTGGAATACATACTGAGTTGCTAACGGAGGGGGTCGTTGACTTGGTGGAGGACGGAGTTGTCACCTGCGCCAAAAAAACCATTAACCGTGGAAAGATAATTGCCTCATTTGCTATGGGAACCCGTCGACTCTACGATTTTATAGATAATAACCCTATGGTTGAATTTTACGAGTCAGACTATGTAAACAACCCTGTAGTGATAAGCCAACACGAAAAGATGATTGCAATAAACCAAGCTTTAGAAGTGGACCTGACAGGTCAAGTTTGTTCAGATTCTTTAGGATACCGATTCTATAGCGGATTAGGAGGACAAGCAGACTTCATGAGAGGAGCTAACCTCTCTAAAGGCGGGAAAGCTATAACCGTGCTTCCATCAACCGCTAAGAATGGAAAGGTTTCGCGCATCAAACCTCTTTTATCCAAAGGTGCAGGTGTTGTGTTGACAAGAGGTGATGTAGACTATGTAGTCACAGAATATGGTACTGCAATTCTAAAAGGAAAAACAATAAGGGAACGAGCGCTTTCTCTAATCAATATTTCTCATCCAAACTTCAGAAATAATCTTCTAGAATGGGCGAAAGATCGCTATTATGTTCCACCAGAAGTTTTGCCATTTCCAGAAATAGAATATCCAGAAGATCTTGTAAAAACGGTAACACTAAAGAACGGTTTAAAGATTGTACTACGACCAATAAAGCCTTCAGATGCCACTTTAAAACAGCACCTTTTCTATTCGCTGTCGAAGGATGCAGTAGTTAAACGTTATTTAGGCTCGTTGAAAACTATGCCATTGAAGCGCATATGGCCTTATATTATTGTTAATTTCAAAGACGAGATGGTGCTTGTAGGAACAGTCAGAGAAGAAGAGAGAGAAAGCGTTATTGCAATCGGTAGCTACTCCCGCATCCCAAATACTGACATAGCGGAGGTAGCGCTTCTGGTCAGAGATGATTGGCAAAACCAAGGTTTAGGCACAACACTTTTCCACCATCTTGCAGAAATAGCTAAAAAATACGGGATAACCAAATTTACAGCATGGGTTCTAACAGACAATAACAAAATGATGCATATATTCAAAAAATCAGGTTATCCCATGAAATATAGGATTGAAGGAGACCTATATCACATAAATTTGGAACTAAAAAATGGAAAAAATAGCCTCTAAAGTTTTTGTATAATTGTCTAAGATTTTCTTAATGCTTTGTATTCCGAAAAGATTTTCTCTTTAACTGCAACAAAATGTTCTGAAAGTTTCTCTGGAAGAAGCCCTTTTTTTATGTATCCTGAGAAATGAAGAGTGTATTCTTCTGAGTTCGAGGAAAACTGTTCAGCGTACTTTGTAATGTGAGTTCCTGCAATTCTTTTCTCGTCTGGTAGCATCTCTTCATTAAAAGGAACGTTAACTCCTGCATCTAGTAAACCTTTAAGCACGCCGAATATGTTTGCACCTTTAGACGGAGTTTGTAGTCCAATGTCTAAAACAGCTTCTTTCACGTTTTTAGCTAAAATTTTAAAACCACATAGAAGCCCTGTAAGATACGAAGATGGAAGATTACTAAGGCTTCCAAGATAACCGTATTTTTTCCTCAGCTCGCTTGAATGCGTTGAGGCTACAACTATGTCACCCTTAACGTCAGATTCTATTAACTGAGTTATAATATATTTACCTGTTTTTCTAACTACTATTCTTGGAATATTTGAAGACACAAGATCCTTTCTGAGATTATAATTCGTTTTTCCTTCTCTCCGTCTTCGATATGGAACGTTGTATCTCGCTCCTTTGCCCATCACCTTTTCCTCCTAAGAAGGTGAGATTCAATGTAGCGTTCAAGGTCTTTAACTGAATGGAAAGATCCGCTTTTTGCCTTAATATAAAGCTGTCGATGTATAGACTCGTTAATTACATGCTTGTCCCTTAGCTGGTGAATCTTCCTTCTTTGAGCTCTTATCCGTCTAATCCATACCTCTTTTGACGGAGTTCTAGCCCCCTTTTTTCCGCTACGAGTTCCTTGCCCCCTTCTTTTCCCATCAACCTTTTTTGCATGAATTAATCGAGCTCGTGCCCTGCTTATTCCTTTTTCAGGTATCTTTTTAATTGCTTTTTCTCGAATAAGCCTTCTTATGTCTTCTCTTGAGATGGCTGTCTCTACATCATCTATTCTTGCAGGGTCGATCCACACCCTATTTTCTCCTACTTTAAGGATTTTAGAAGCCATTTGACGTTGACTTTTTAGACTCATATCAAGGTTCTCCATTAATGTTTTCATTCTTTCGATTCATTTTTATCCGCTGTTGGCTCTTTTAGTTCTCTAAATTCCCTTGGGTTAATAACGTGTATTCCTATCTCTTTTGCTTTATTTAGGATTTCAATCCTTTTTCGAGCGCCTACAGTATGAGCGATTCTCACCACTTCTACATCTGGTCTAACCTTATCTAAATCATCTACGTTGTAAACCCTTACTTCTAATAGTCCAGAAGGATGCACCCCTCTCGAATCCTTTGGACAGCGGTATCCAATGTTAGGCAAGGATGGCCAACCTTTGACTTTTCTTCGCATTTTATTGTCTATACCACGGGGTTTTCTCCAGTTTTCTTTGAGACGCTTGTACCGCCAGTTTTCTTGACGGCGGAACTTAGGTTTCTTACTTTTCTCTTTTTGTCTTTTCTTAATAAGTTCAGGTGCATTTGGTTCCTGTTCTGTCACTCAGTCATCCCCTCCATTTTCTCGTATATATAGATCCCGTCAAGAAATTTTCGTGTATCTCTTTTTCTGACAACAGTTGCTTGTTCAATGTTAGCTGCAGTTTGACTAACATCTTCGATATTAATACCTTTAACTATTATTTCGTCGCCTTTCACTGAAACTAAAGAGTCACCCATAATGAGGGCTCTACGTGGATTTCTTTCTCCAATAAAGTTTTCAATCACAACATTTTTATCCTGCAATTTTACAGATATCGGGAAATGTGAAAAAACAATCTTAAGTTTGTACGTGAATCCCTTTGTAACTCCTGTTATCATGTTGTTAATATGAGAACAGACTGTACCGACAAGAGCTGATTCTCTTCTTCTAGGTCTTAGTGCCGAAACAATTATTTCGTCATCTTTAAGTTTGATGGCTACTGCTGTTTTAGAGAAATCTTTGATTAAGCGTCCCTTTTCGCCTCTAACCTCGATTACCTTTTCGTTCAAGGTAACTGATACTTCCTTGGGGATTTTAACAGTCCTAGTTTCCAAACGAGACATATCAAGCCATCCTGTCAATAGACATAGGCTAATAGAAGCCCACCGAGATTTTTTTGCACTGCTTCTTTGTGTGAAACAACTCCTTCATGAGTTGACATAGCTAGTATACCTATATCTCTTGAAGGAAGAAACATTTTCTCCCATTTTTCAATGTCTTTATTCTTAACTGCATATCGAGGTCTGATAGCACCGCATTTGTTGATTCTGCCTAAAAGTTGCACTCTAAATTTCCCTGTACGACCATCATCAATGAATTCAATCTCTCCGATATATCCGTTCATTTGAATAACTCTGAGTACATTACCTAGAAGTTTCGAGGCAGGTGATATTATGCACTCTTTCTTTCTCCTAAGTTCATTATTCATTATTGTTATCAATCCATTAGCAATCGTATCCATACATGCTTCCTCCTCACTGGTACTTTTTGAACCCTAGTTTCTCAGCTACCTCTCTAAAGCAGTGCCTACAAAGGTTAAGACCATACTTCCGTATGATCGGGCCATACGATCCACATCTTCTACATGGCCTGCTTCCTTTGCCGAATTTTCGTTCTTTCTTTGGATTACCTACGCTCATCTTGTTTACTCCTATTTGTTCCTATGTAACTTCCACTCCTAACTGGTTTTTTAAGAATGATACGGCTTCATCCGTAGTTAATAAATGCTGCGAACCAACTTTAGATTTTGCTCTATGTCTGTTTTTCACACGATATCCTGGTCTTTCTAAAGTTACTGAAATGTCCATTCCAATTATGCCTAGATCTGGGGAATACTTAGTTCCTGGTATGTCGATATGTTCTTTGATGCCGAAAGAAAAGTTTCCATAATTGTCAATTGATTGCCGAGAAATTTTGTTGTCCACTGCACGTAAAGCTCGGGATAAAAAGTCGTAGGCTTTTTTGCCACGTAAAGTGACCACGCAAGCTATAGGCTCTTTCTTTCTTATGCCAAATTCTCTTAAAGTTTTTTTTGCCTTTCTAGTACATGGCTTTTGTCCAGTTAATTCTTCAATTATCTTCATGGCTTTATCAAGAGGTTCTCCAGATTTACCAATCGCTGAATTCACGACTACTTTGGCAATCTTTGGCCTTCGCATAGGGTTATCACCTGTTTTTTCCTTATGCTGTAGAGACTCCGTTTTAGAGAACCTCCTTATTTGGTAAGGATATTCTTAGTTTTTTGTCACCGATAACAAAAGCGTAGTCAAGCATTGTTTGGAAAGTTTCACCTTTCTCATTCTGTATTGTTACCAGAAAGTTTCTTCGTTTTTGTCCAGTCTGCTCTATTATCGATGTGACCTTTCCGTGTTTGCCGATATTGTTTCCGTCAACAAAAATTACTAAAGACTCCTTTTCAAGTTTCAAGTGTTCAAGAACTTCTTGTTCAGGAACGCTGAGTTTCAATGTATCAAGAATGTTATAAACGTCTTCTTTTGGGTTCTGTGGATCTTCAACATGGATTAACAGATTTCTTCCATCGTGAAGATTGATTTGCAAATTCCCATTGCTTAAGGTTTTCTTATTTTCTATCCTGCAAATCTTGAATTTAGATTCTTCTTCGCTTATTGGGTTAAGAATTAAACCTTTTTCTGAAGGAAGAATCCTAAAATGCTTATCGTTATCTGGGATTGAAATCACGTCCATCAGGCCTACTGGAAATCTTTCGTCGTGAATGATTCTGCCATCAACAAAAATCTTGCCATTTAAAACAATTTTTTTGGCTTCTTTACGAGTCTCAGCTATGCCTAGAATTTCACGAATTACGATTAGAAGTGGCAAACACCGGTGAATAGGATGCGAACCTGGGGTAGGCATAACTGTCCAAACATATTCTTTCCTGTGAATAGGCCAAAATCTAGGTGATTCTTCTCTCTTTAAGTGGGCTTTGCCGCCTCTCTTTCCCAATTTACTTTTTTCTCCTCCATTATCTCAGATTCTTTGGTATCTTGTTTTTCATTCTTAGTGTTTTTGGGTTTTTCAATTTCTTTATTTTTTGTGTCTTTTTCAGGCTTTTTTTCTTTTTCCTTTAGTTTTTTTCGTTCAATAATCTTGTTTCGCCATTTATCATCAAGGTTCAATCGAACTATTTCTACCTTTGAAGGATGTATAGGCACATGTACAGAGGTACCATCAGCTTTCTCTCTGTTTATACCCTCTATGTATATTCTATATTTTTTACGATCAACCCGTGATATTTTTCCCTCGTATCCTTTGTAATCTCCTCTTGAGACCCTCACTGTATCACCTTTTCGTACAGGTAAGGAACGAAAATTATATGTACCTTTTAATTCAGTTGAAAGGTGAGCTGAAAATAATTTGTTTCTTCTATGATAAGGTAAGATGTAGAGCATTTTTCTTTGTTTGCTTGGATCTTTAGTTTTTAACTTCATTTCAATCTCACTTCCTACCTAAACTATTATGCTTGATGCGCTAGCTATTCTTGGCCATCTTTCAGCAGCTTCCCTTGCCACTGGACCCCGTATCTCTGAGCCTTTCATTTCACCTTCGGGTGTCAATATCACTGCTGCATTATCCTCAAATTGCACCCAATTCCCTTCAGGACGCCTAAAAGGCTTGACTTGCCTAATTATGACTGCTCTGAAAAGTTTTTTTCTCATATCAGGAGTTCCACGCCTCACTGAAACTATGATCATGTCTCCGACAGCAGCTGCCGGTACACGTCTAAGTCTTCCTTTATATCTTGTGACTTGAACTAATCTTAGAATCTTTGCGCCGGAGTTGTCAGCGCACTTTAATAAAGAGCCGGCTGGCAACCCCGACGTAATCTTTATTCTGTACCCAGAAGTTCCTTTTGCTAGTAGACCTCTTCCCTTCGCTTTAGCTGCCATTAATTAATCACTTTCCTATTCTTTCTATAACAACAAACGAGACTGTTTTACTTATAGGTCGACATTCTGCTATTTTGACATGATCATTTTCTGAGGCGCCTATACATGGAGGATTATGTGCAGGAATGTGACTGTGCCGCCTTTCATAACGCTTATATTTTTTGACGTAATGTAAAAAGTCTCTTCGCACTATGACTGACTTATCCATTTTTGCGCTTGCAACCACGCCCTCGAGAACTCTACCTCTTATTTTAAGTGAGCCGTGAAAAGGACAATTAGGATCATTACATTTTTTTTCTGAAATTGATGCAGACATCTTACCAATGCCTCCATATTGCTTTCTTAACACGATCTGCCGGTCGACCAACAAGAACTCGGCCGTCAACTTCAACTACAGTTTTGTCAGGCAATTTTAAAAGTAAAATAGAGTTTTCTTTAATGATACGTTTCTCTTTATCGCTATGAAGTATTGTAAGCGTCTTTTGTGTTTCGTCTATGATTTTACCTTTAATACCTATTTGTTTTTGATTTGAACTATGTACAACCTTTGCTTCAAGACCTATAAGCTCATGTCGAAGAAAAGTTGGGGAAATCATTCTTTTTTACCTCTTTCCATTTTTTCATTCATTACTGTTTTGATACGAGCTATTGTTTTTTTGAGCACCCGAATCTTTGCAGGGTTTTCTATTGCGCCGCCAGCTTTAACCATGGTTCTCATTCTAACACTCTCTACCTTTAGATCTGACAACCTTTTCAATAGTTGTTCGTCTGACATTTCACGAATTTCCCGTATTCTTTTCATTGGCATTTATTCTTCGGTCTCCTCTTCTTTGATTTCAATATTGCCTTTCTGTGCCACTTCAAATGATTCGACAGTAATTTTTTCTTGGTTTTGTAGTGATTCTTTTTCTATAATTTGAGGTTTCTCAGTTTCATTCATTAACTGTAGTTCAGACTCAAGTTCTTTTATCTTGATCTGATCTGGCAAAACAACTCCAGGGGGCATAATAGCTACTTTAACGCCAAATATGCCTGGTTTTAATTGACAGTGAATAACGGCTTTCCGCACGTATTTTATTGCTGGATCTCCACTTTTTGGCACATATCCTTCTCGAAATTTTTCGCTTCTAGCCCGTTCAGTTCTAAGTTTACCGCTTATAATTATTTCTGCCCCTAAAGCTCCAGCTTCCATAATCTGGGATAAAGCCCAAAACCCCGCCCTGCGGAAATGTATCCCTCTTTTAAGCGTTGTTGCGATGCGTGAAGCCATAACGTGAGCGTTAAGTTCCGGAATCTCAATTTCAGCAACTGACACTTGAGGGGTTGGCAATCCAAAGTTATCTTCCAATGCTTTTGCAATATTCTTTATTGTTGTGCCTCCACGTCCAATTATTATGCCTGGGCGCATTGCGTAAACAACTACATTTGTACCTAATGGAGTTTTTGTTATGTCTACACCTCCATAGCCTGCTTTTTCAAACTCTTTCCATAAAAACTCGTCTACACTTGTTTTCTTGAGAGACTCGCCAATAAAATGTTTGATTGAAGACAACTAAGATTCTCCTCCAACCTGCTCCAAAACAATTTCCACATGACATAAAGTCTTGTTCTTAGGAGTCGCTCTACCCATAGCTCTAGGAATAACCCTTTTAATCTTAATTCCTGGATAAGCAGCAGCATGAACTATTCTTAAGCGCTCAGACTCTAAGCCTTTGTACATCGCGTTTGATTCAGCGCTTTCTATAATTTCAAGGATTTTATGTGCAGCCTTAACAGGATATCTACCAGCAGCAAATTTTTGGAGGTTTTTTCTGTGTGGAAGCGTTTTTCTATGTTTTCGGTAAGGTACTGCCTTTTCTTTTCGTTGAATTTGTTCAAGAAATGTCTTTGCCGCATCAAGTTTCATTCCCTTAATTGCTGCGCACACTTCTATAGCTGATTTAGGCGATACTCTCAGCTCTCTTCCGCTAGCCTTAACGGTTTTTTCTGGGTCTAACCCCATCACAGAGTATCCCCACTTTGGCAATTTGAATTCACCGACTTTCATTGAACAGATGCATGCTTGTTTATAAGAATTATCTTTTTCATATTTAAACAAGTTCATCAAAATTTTTCTTGTAATAACCTATTGATTTGAATGGTGGATTCGAAAAAGTTGGCGGGTTTATCTTTCCTTAGCTTAAAGGATGCTTTAGTATAGGTATTCTTTTTAAAGCCGCTATTAAAGGAGCTCCGACAAATGAGGAAATCACAAGGATAAAGATATCTTCAATGAATGAGTCGACAGCTCCTAAAATGAATGCAGTATATACCATTTCTTCAGACCATCCTAGAATAGCGTAGAAATCTAATGGAATAAGCAGAAATATTCTTGTTAGCGCATCAGTCGCTGTACCAATGAAGGCAACTAGAGGAACCGTTAAGGGCAAAAGATGAGGGTCTTCCTCAGAAAGTTTTCCACACAATATTGCCACAGGAAAAATAAGCACCAGTGCAACAAGAATGTCCAAAATAGTCCATAAAGGAAGCTGTCTCCCTAACGGATGAATTAAAAAGGAGCCGAGCATAAGAACGTAGATTGCCAAAACTGGACGCCACTGTTTTTTTGCAATAAATCCACATGCCATAACCCCTATAGGCTCAGCGACTATGCCAAACATCCATAGATCTGAAGGCTTAATAACTCTGGCAACCAAGCTGCCGATAAAGGCAGATGTGAAACCAGCCCATGGACCTAAAATAACTCCTTCTATTGGTGCTAGGTATATACTCCAGCTTCGCCATAGTTCGAAAGATAAGATGTATAAAACAGCATGTAAGGATGCAAAGATACTTACAACAGCTACGGTTCTTGAAGTCTTCATAAGTTGAATTATAAGAATTTCAATAAATAAATCGTTTTATCTTATAATTATGCATTTTCATCAATAATACTCATGTTTTTATCTTTTCGTACATATTTTTTAGAGTCTGTTGAGTGTGTGTTTGATACTGTCTTTTCAAATTAGCGGGAGAATTTATTAATCATGCATTTTTAGGCAAAAGAAGTTGGAAGCATTGTCTCTCAAAAGTTTTTGAGCCAAGATGAGTGCTTGTTTTTTGGAGAATGATCCTTCTTCAACTTTATCCGTTAGCACTTTCGCGATATTTTCTCTAGCTATTATAGAGTGACCAAAAACGCCTTCTGCAAAGGTATAATCGCCTCCAAAACCAAAGATTTTGTTCCACGGAACAGTGTCAAGCCATTCCGTCAATGCTTGTCTTGCTCCATTAGGCGATATTATGTGAAGCCAACACATGTCGATGTATACATTTGGAAAGTTTTTGGCTAAAACAGCTAATTCCCCGACATAAGGATATGACCCGTGAAATATGTCAAATCTAGCTTCTTTATACTCTCTAAAAAGGTTAATTAGATCAGTCGGCTTTGAATTTGTAATTATATTTTCGTTTCCCTCTTGAATACCTGTGTGAATTTGTATGGGCAATCCATTCTTACTTGCTAACTGTATTATTTTGTGTACCATAAAATCCTGTAGCGGCTTAGTTTCTACAAAAGAAAGCCAATCAGACATTTCTTTTTCTTTCTCATCTAAAATCTTTCTTCGAAAAGTTTCCATGTTGTATATATTGACAAAAACCTCTTCAGCTTCTCTTTCAGAAACTTTTTCGAAATGTAGTTTCCTTAGGTATGCAAGTCCAATCTTGACTCCAACTATCATTTTTGAATATTTTTTGAATTCAACTTCAAGAGATTCTACTAAGTCAGAAAGTGAGTGTATTGATTTACCATTCCGTCTTCCTAGATGTTCTAATTCTGTTCTTCCACTAACCATAACAAAGTCATCAAACCTCTTAACTGGTGCAAAGAAATCTCTATCCACATCCTCCAAAGGATAAGTGGGATTATCCAAAATAGATATATCAATGCCAGATTTCTCTTTTATTATCCATTTGTATAAACCTGGTTTGTTTGCTTCTTGCATTCGAGAAGCCAACTTAAAATATGTCTCATCGTTGAGTGCATCAATAGAATAAAGGTGTTTAAAAGCAATGTTTAAAGCTCTTGCATAACCAGTATTTTGGATTCTTTCCCAATATATCTTGAAAATTTCCCATCTTTTTTCTAGTGGAATAATTTGGTCTCTAACAATATCTAAATCTTCTTTAGGCATTCCAGAAGAAGTGAGATCAGATGATGCATATTGCGCCAGAATTGTCTCAAAAAGATCCAGTTTTTTAGATGTTCTTTCCTTCTCTTGAATAAGATGTTCATGAGTGTCAAAAATTCGAATCTTATCAACTGTGCTCCTTAAGGTTTTATACAATTGATTGGAATCCATTAAAACCACTATGCTACGGATAAATCTTTTACTTAAACCTTTTAAACCCAGTTTTGTCCAGATTTTCTTCGTAACAAAATACGTTTTTCGAAGTTTCTTCTAAACCTTATTCTGGGCGGCTTTCTGGTTTTCGGCGTAGCCTCTATCTTAGGAGTCTGTGAACGAACTTTCCCAGCCTTTGAAAGACTTCCATGAGTAGGCATTCATGTTTCACCGCCCTAATATTTTATTCAGCGATTATTTATTCTTTACCTTAATGTTTTTGAGACATATAGCAATGATATCTTTTATTTGCTCTTGTGTTTGTATGATGGTTGGGTTTAACCTCCCTTTTATTATAGCTTGTTTGAGACTCTTTTCTGAGAAGAGTTTCTTTAACCCTGTTACTACAATTATTGATTCGTCTGTTGCCGTTCTCGATATCTCTCTAAGTGTCATATCTATTTTTGGCGAATCTTGAAGAAGAGTTAAAACGAATACTTTGTGGAAAACTTTTTCTCTAAATGGCAGGAAATCAACGTCAGCACGTATCAAAGAGATTCTCTTCATCCCAAAATGCTTAACATTAGCCAATGCCACCTTCAAGATTTCTTTGGATAAGTCAACTCCAATAATGTGTCCAGCAAAAGGGTAAATGCTCCTAAAAAGAAAGCCTGTGCCACAACCTGCGTCTAGAATTAAATCTGAATAGTGTATCTTAACGTGTGTAAATATATATTTAATCTTCAAAATCTGTTCATCTAAATATAGAGAATTGTATGTATCTGCTAGTCTATCGTAATATTCCATGATTTCACGTTTTTTGTGCCAATACGATGGCAAATCAATTACCACAAAAACTTATTATTGTGTATGTTCTAAAAGGTTGTCGGAATCAGTTTGCCCCAACGTAGACCACTTATTATTTATGAGAATCCAAGCGTAGAAAAAGCAGCGGAAACAGTTAAGTTAGCAACTTCTCAGCGTAAAACATTGATTGTTGTTGGTAATTGCTGGGTTGACTATCGAGGTAGAGCAACCTCAATATTGAAGCAAGGCGAAAGAATCTTTATTGTGAAAGAAGATGGATCGGTTTTAATTCATAGATCAAAAGGCTATGAGCCTGTAAACTGGCAACCGTCTGGATCTATTTTTTATACAACTCATAAAGATGGGATAATGATGATTAGAGCCGTTAGGAGAGTTCCCTCTGAATCGATTACAGCGTATTTTAACCGTTTGTTTTTGGTAGCTGTCCTAAACCTTATTGATAAAGGAGAATTTTCACTTTACGCAAGTGAAGAGGATATGCAAAGGGCGATTTTGCTGCAACCATCTATTGTTGAGGATGGATTGAAACTTATCACCTATGAAAAAAAGGTTGAACCAGGCTTTATCGACATTTATGGCATAGACACAAAAGGAAGAATGGTTGTGATTGAGATTAAGCGTAATACTGCCGGAAAAGAAGCAGTATTACAACTAGCAAAATATGTAGACTCTCTCCGAAATACGGTGAACCTTGAAGTAAGAGGAATCCTTGTAGCTCCCCGTCTTGCGAAGCGGGTACAAAAGATGTTGGTAACCATGAGATTGGAGTATAAACGTTTGGATCCAAAAAAATGTGCTGAGATTGTTAGAACAAAAGAAACCAAAAAACTGGTTGATTTTTGCTGAGTAAGCACTATTTATGATAATACTAGTCTTGGATGGCTAATATTTTTACTATTCGGGTTGCGATTTCAATTACTTCATTAGCACTATCGTAAGCCTCTTTATTCGATGATTCTGACAAACTTTCCATTTTCTGTAATATCTGTTCCATATTTACTAAACATCGAAGAATTGGGTTTCTTATGTTCTTTCCTTTAATAAAGGCTTCTTGTACTAACCCTTCAATGTAGAAGGGATCTCCAAGACTATAGTACACGGCAGCTTGAGCTTTCCTAGCAGCATCCAATAGAAGCTCAAGAGGATGCGCAACTTTATTAGACGCTTTCAACTCGTCTTCTGCTTCCCTTATGTATCGTAAAGCCCAACCCTTACGGAAATCATCCATCAATTTATTCACTACCTAATCATTAGACATCCAATTTTACTTTTAGTTATCTATTGCGCTGTTTCTTTTTTTGGATCGATTTGTTGGGTGGGTTCAGGCATGGAGAGAGTTGCAAGGCGTGTTATATAACCTGCTATCGTATTTCTTAGGCTTTTAGACTGAGTATATAAAATCGTTTCCAGTATTTTTTTGTTTTGTTCAAAATCAGCAGTAAATTTATCTGAATATTTTACTAAGAGTTCCCGCGCAACTTTTTTAACCTTTTCTGGACGTACGTTTCCCAAGTTCACTCATCCTTTTTTATGTTTCTTGAATGCTAGATTTTTAATGTTTTTGATGACATTACCTTCTCACCAATCTTACTCCTCATATATAAAAATATGTTTTTAGGAGTCAGAATGGAAATCTTTTTATTTATATGGAAAAGTGTTAAATAAACCTAAAAATTCATATTGAACAGAGGGAAATATTATGGGTGAATTAGCAATCGCAGCGATGCATCGTATCTGTAAAAAAGCAGGGGCTGAAAGAGTAAGCGAGTCTGCTGCTAGAGAAATGGGTAAAGTTCTTGAAGAAATAGGCGTGAAAATTGGAAAGGAAGCTATAGACTGGTCTATGCATGCTGGCAGAAAGACAATAAAATCAGAAGATATCAGGCGTGCGGCAGAAAAGGTTTTAGGTAGATAAACTTATTTTTCAGCATCTTCTACATTTCTTCTTTTACCTTTGCTTACGCTTTATCTAAAAACATCTGATGTTTCTAGGATACAGTATTATTCGAAATCATGATGAGAAAACATATGGTTTATTTAATGATTCAAAAAACGATCAACTTATATTAATTTTGAAAGAATAACTGAATAAACATAAAAGTAGGAATCTCAAAAAGGAAATATATCTGTGACAAAGGCTGTTCTTAAGGTTTTAAGAACAACTTTTGATCCGCGGTCTGTCCTAGCGTTTTTTCTAGGCTTAATGATGGGGGTTATGCCCATCTTTCTGAGTAGAGCATAAGTCTTAGATGAATCGTACGCTCTATCAATACATGCCTAAATAATGGTCCTTAAATTCTTATTCGACTAAGCTGCCAAGTCAGGTTTCAACCTCGTCCCAAATACTACTCAAACCAATCTTGCCTTCATGAATGTTCACAGTTTATTTACTCGTAAGGAGCATAGCGTCAATCTCTTTTACTTTGAAAGTAGTATTGTCTTTATCTCAAACGGCTTGAAATGCAGGCTAATAGCATTTGTATTACTAGCTATTTTCTCAACGATGTTTTCTAGCAGATCTAATTCAAATAGATCGCAGCATTCAGGTATCTTAAACTCAACAGTACGCTCTCTTCCCTCCACTTCATGTAACCTAATCACGACCCCCCTTCCATCCTCATTACGCTTTATGCATTCGATTATAACGCCATTTGGGATCTCTATGAAGCTATATCTTGGAGGAAGATTTCCTCCCATATTATTTTTAATAGCCCATTTAACTCCACTCCAAATCTCATACGCTCTCTTATAGACTTCTCCAGCTCTATAATCCCCTGGATGTGGATAAATGTAGTATGTGGTTTTACATAAACCTGAGTCTGACCAGGGATTGGGTATTAATGGGGATTTAAGTAGGTTAACCCTGTCCTACCCATTTTAACAGAGTATCCATGCCTATCAGTAGCAATTATCGAGAACCCCTTATGTCCATCGGATATATCCATCCATCTAAGAGATGGTACCTCAAACTTAGCCTCGTCCCATGAGTCTCTTATAATCGCTGATCTTTTAACTACGCCAAATGGTACCTCAAAGTATGCTTCTTCAGCTCTTACATTAGGTTCAAACCATGCTTTAACCAGAAAGTTCTTCTCATACCAATTTAACGTTACATCAACCATTATAAGTCTTGAACCCCTATACAAGGTTATAGTCTGCTCTATTATGGAGCCCCTATACCTGTACTTACTTCTAATTTTAGCGGCTGCTGGGCCCTTCACGATGATATTAGCATCCTCAATTAAGTCAGGTTTCACACCTGGAGTCTCCAGAGTTGCTCTGTCTATATCCCACGCATCATATCTTCCAGGCTTATCTATGTGAACCTCTATAACATTACTTGGACCAGCTATGAAATCTTCGCCAATCTCCTTATCGTATATACTTTCAATGTATCCATTATGCCCCACCCTAATTCTGAGATACTCGTTTTCAAGAATCACTCCGTCCGATAAATCCACAGCTATAACATTATCAATCTTATCTCTTATCGTCTCTTCTATATTTGGCGTTATCACAGTGTAGCCTAACGGAGGAACATCGACCAGAGCTATTGTATAGTCATTTATGGTTTGCGTAACAACAGGAACACCCTCATATGTCTTATAGGCCCCTTTAGGAAGCTCTGTGATCGCCTTCACCGTCCATGGTAAACGATTAAAGACGATTATACTGTCCTTCTGTGCATTTACGTTTTTAGCTATGCTCTTAAGCGAAGTTTTAGTGATCTCGGATAGATGAATTAAAGATTTCTCCAGATCTTCAAATGCCTCTACATATGCCTCTTTACATGAGGAGCCTGGGAGTACATCGTGGAATTGAGATCTAAGTATTTTCTCCCAACAATCTTTTATCTCATCTTTCGGATACACAATTAAATTCATGTTATTAACTATCGTTGACAGCGTCTCAGCCCATATAGCTTCGCTCTCAACTCTACTCATAAACTGCTTAATGCGAATGTTTGTTGTATAAACTCCTCTATGATACTCATTATATATCTCTCCTTTCCATACGGGTAAAGAACTCTCCAACCTCTGTAATGTCTCTATATATTCATCTTCTCTAGGGTTTTCAATTAATTCTGGTAGGATCTTCAATTTCTTTAATAGCTTCAATCTTTCAAGCATAGTGAATGTTGGTCCTCCACCCCCATCTCCATATCCATATGAGTATATTGCAGGAACCTTGTCCCTCTGTTTATACCTGCTCCACATATTATATATCTCTGATGCTGTTGCAATGCCATTATATGGCGCCACTATTATATGTCCTATAATCTTTGTGCCATCAAGCCCCTCCCATATAAAGGCATGATACGGGAACTCATTAGTATCATTCCACATGACCTTATGTGTCACGAAAATTTCAATGCCGCTCTTCCTCATGATCTGAGGTAGCTGAGCTGAAAATCCAAAGCTGTCTGGAAGCCATCCTATTCTACATTTCTTACCAAGTTTCTTCTCAAAATATCTCTGCCCATATAGGAACTGTCTGGCCAAGGATTCGCCTGAAATCAGCTGAGTGTCCGATTCAACCCACATTCCACCAACTGGAAGCCATAATCCTTCATCCAATAGTCTCTTCACCATAGAGAAAATTTTCTGATCCTCCTCAAGCCACCTATAGTTCTGTGCACCGCTCTGAACATACGTAAACCTATATCCTAGGTTCGCAAGCCTAAATATGGTTGAAAATGTCCTTCGAATCTTCCTCTTAGTTTCGCTGAAAGGCCACAGCCAAGCCGTATCTATGTGGCTATGACCGAATAAATATGTCTTACCCTCCTTAGGAACGAGTGTGAGTATATCGCTTAAATTCTCTTCAATAATTCTTCTTGTTTCACGTACATTGCTAGCAGAGGGTTTAGGGGTATCGTTCATATGTCCTTCGATAACCTTTTCACCGTAAACAGATGCTATGTACCCTATATCCCATCTAAGTGACTGATATTCAGGCAGTCCCTCAATCATTAGGAATCCATACAGTGTGCGGGTTAAAGCATATATCTGAGATATACTCGGAGTCAAATTTATTTTAGAGGCAATGTTAGACAGATATGGTATCAAGCTTCTGTCGCTTTTAGCTAGGGATAACAGATCTAAAATGGATAAAGCGAGGCTGAATTCATCCCATAATACAGCCGATAAATCCGAGGCTAAGAAGGAGAACATCCATGGGTTCTCACCAAATAATCTACGTGAAGTTGCTTCTAACGATATTTGCTTAATACCTGGCTCAAGTGTAGCAATACGATGTTGATTATCGATTCCTTGATAAGGTTCTTCATCCACAATGAGTAAGCCATTACCCGTTATATCTAAGTGGAGCAACCATTTACTTCCCTCAATATCTGCTATATCTATAACCCTATCGAACCTAAGCTCGTCATCTGGCGAAACCCTTACGAAATAGGGTAAAGATATTTCTGTATCTTTATAAATCCATGAATCTATCAATCTGAAATCAATGAAAGTTGATGCCAAAAAATCAAAAAGTCTTCTCTCGATCTCATATATAGATAGTTCGCTTTTCATACTAACCTTGCTCCTCGTCTAAAATTCTCATGATACAAAAATTAATTTTTCTAATAGAACTTTTATTGTTTTTGTAGCAGGGATCCCCTATTGGCTAAAATACTAATTGTACATTAATCTAGGAGTGGTAGAGCCGATGCTTTACGAAAGCAGAACTGCAAGTTGGATGCTACGATAAATATACTCACAAGTTTCTTTATGGAATAGTCAGCATATCTCCACCAATAATTGGTATCTGCACTGCTACACTGGCTGCATGGTACCTTGCCATCGCGTTTGGAGAAGAGGCCTTCCATGGAATTGTAATATCCTTTGTGGAGACGCTTGCAACCGTGGAAATAACTATATCTGCAATGCTTATAGATCTGTGCTGACACCGCGAAGGATTAGCTAAGTAGCCTGGTTTAGGTAAAGAGGCTATTGAGGGTACGGATAAGCTGGATGCAGCGGACAAAACCACAAAAGCCATAACGAAAGGATTTGTCATAGGCGCCGCAGCACTTACTGTTCCATCTCTTTTTGGGTTATACCCACCTAGTTGATATAAACGTGGCTGACTTAAGATTGATGAGTACGGAAGTGATTGTCTTACTTTTCACGTCTATGGCTTGGTCTATATTCTTCGGAGTGTTAGGTGCCATTCGAGACATCCCAACAAATGTTATGGAGTCGGCTGGAAGCTTCATCTTGACTGGATGGCGATATGTTAGACACGTGATTCTGCCTGCGTTGAGAAGCCCAGCAATTATGTTTCTATACCTTTTAATTGCCGTCTAAGTCGTATATCTCCATCTTTGTCCCTAAAGGAGGGGCTTAAAACTTAAAAGCGGGAGAGAGAACTGAACCTGGTAAGTGCTCCGGCCGGGATTTGAACCCGGGTTTGTGGCTTTCTCCAATCATATGTAGGGTTTCGAGAGGCCACCATACTTGACCGGACTATACTACCGGAGCATTTTATGCGTCTTCCTAATTTCTTGATACACTATTTAGTCATATAAACTCATGTTTGTTTTAGGTGTTTTAACAATCTGTTCAATTAAAGAGATATCTAAGTTGTTTTTAACGATGTTTCTGGATATATATTAATTAGCTATAGTTTATCAGTAAACAAACATTTTTAGTGAGAGAAATTTTTTGGTACTCTAATCGGTCTTATAAAACATTCTTCAATCTGTAGACAGTTATTAGTCATTTTCTGCTTTTTGATGAATTCTCCCATTTTTTACATGTTTAGAAGTTTGCTTACTTATTAACCGCATTTGTGTATATACTGTTACATGGTTTACAAACCACCCCTATCCTTTTAGTTTGCAATGCAATCTTTCATGAGCACTATACAACTACAAAAATTACCAGATAACTGGCAACAAAAAAATGTTATTTCATAAAATAGCGGGCCCGGAGGGAATTGAACCCTCGACCTACGGGTTTCTTCGCAAGATATTCTATGCTTAAGAGCTTCAGCCCATCTCATTATTGTAAATTTATTGGTCCGCCGCTCTACCTTGCTAAGCTACGGGCCCGTTTTTGATGATTAGGTAACTTATGGAAACTGCTAATAACCTTTTTCCTTAAAACTTATTATGATGGCTTTCTTGAAAAAAGTATTTTTGAAGCGAGTATAGAGGTCTAAGTATGCTTGTTTTTGTTGGGTTAGGCCTTTTCGATGAGAATGATGTTTCACTTCGTGGATTAGAAGAAATTAAGATGGCAGACTATTTTCGGAGTTTTACACAATTCTGATGTCTGGTTTGGCATTGAAAAAACTAGAAAAACTGGTTGGAAAAAAGGTCAATAGTTGTTTCTCGGCAAATCTTAGAGGAAGAAAAAGGTGAAGTGATTCTTAGGAAGGCTGAATCTTCAAAGGTTGTTTTTCTAGCTCCAGGTGACCCTTTGATTGTAACTACACATGTGGATCTTCTAATTAGGGCTAGAATGTGGAATTAAGACTCGTGTTGTGCATGGCATCTCAATCATTTCGGTATCTATGGGGATCTCTGGACTTCAGAACTACAGGTTTGAAAGAAGTGTTACAGTATCGTTTTCCAGAGGAAATGTTGTTTCTGAGACTCCATATAATGTGATTGCTGAGAACAAAGATAGGGACCTACATACCCTTTTTCTTGGACGTAAACGCGGAAAATAATCGGTATATGACTGTTAAGGAAGCACTCGAAACTCTTCTGTTGCTCGAGAATAAGAGGAAGGCTAATGTTGTACCTTTAAACAGCTTAGCCGTAGGCATAGCCAGAGCTGGAAGTGAGGACACGATTGTTAAGGCTAATTTTGTGAAGGACCTTTTAGGCTTTGATTTTGGAGGCGTGCCGCATGTGCTTGTTTTTCCCGCGGAAGACTTCGTTGTAGAGGCAGAGGCTCTTATCAGGCTTACAGATGCTCCAGCACATGTGAGTAGCATGGTTAGGTGATTATGGATTTGAGTGAAATAGCTTCAAAATACGGAACGATTTTTGACAAAGATGAAACTTAATGAAAAATTATCTTCAGATTTGAGAGAAAAGGTTTTAGCAATTGTGTACAAGGCTAAAAGATATCTTGAAGATGCAAAGTATTATTATGAAAAAAGAGGTTCGATGCAATCTTGGTTTCAGTAGTTTACAGTGAGGGTCTATTGGATTCTTTGCGTATGCTTGGTTATGTTCAGTTTTCTTGGTAGGTTACTCAAGAATGGTTGAAGAAAAGAAGAAAACAGTGGTTTTGACTTCAGGAGCTTTCGATCTGCTACATTACGGGCACGTCTACTATTTAACTGAGGCGAAAAAGGTAGGAGGCGAAAACGCTAGGCTGGTCGTCATCGTCGCCAAGGACAAGACAGTTGAAAAGTTCAAGGGTAACAAGCCTATTATCCCCGAAGATCAGCGGAGAGCCGTAGTTGAGTCTCTGAAGGTTGTTGACGAGGCAATCTTAGGCTACGAGGATATGGACATGCTTCGAGTCATAGAAAAGGTTAAGCCCGACGTCATCGCCCTAGGTTACGACGAAGAAAGAATTGAAAGAGACCTCAAAAAACTTTTGGAAGACAAGGGACTAAACATTAAAGTTATAAGAATCAACCAGTTCACCGAAAAAGACCTCGTTAGCTCCTCAAAAATCAAGCGGAAAATAATCGAAAACTATCACGCGAACAAAACATAAGTTCTGTATAGACCTAAATTTTGCTATAGAAATTGGGAAAAAATGAAAGTGGTGGATTTATGGGAATTCTGTATTCACTTATGAATTACTATGCTACCGCCACTAATAGCAGTTGTCAAGTCTACGATGTCTGAATCACCTATTTGGTTGTCATAGATTGTTGCACCTGTTTCTTTGTCCCAGATTCGTATTCTGAACATGTCTCCATCCTTAGAGCTGCCATCAACGATTGATAGTACGAAGCCGTAGTCTCCCGCACCGTTGACTGTACCAGATCCCTTACACATAGCTTTGTTTCCTGAAACCACCAGCCACTCGTATCCTGTACCCTTAAATTTGACGCTTGCAGATGGGAAGTGAAACTCGAGGTTTCCAGTTGGAACATTTGTGCCTTTTAGATATTTCGAGACAAAGGAGAAGGTTGCTTTACCTGTAAGTTTGGGGTTGATGGTGTATGCTCCTGCTGGTGACTGTATCCATCCGCCGCCTGTGACAAAACCTGCATTCGGATCATAAACTGCAACGTACCCGAACTTTGCTGTGCCAGAATCGCCGTAATCGTCTGTTACAGTAAGCGTCACAATGTAGACGCCGGCCTCAGCATAAGTGTGCTGGCCATTTATCTGACCGCTTCCATCTGCCTCTATCACAGTACCTTCAGATGTGGTTCCGTCGCCCCAGTTCCAAACAGCTGTGTGGCTGTCGAGGAATCCTTCGTCGGTGAAGTATGCATAAGCAGTGATCTCATTATTGATCGTCACAGGGTCTGTTGAAGCAACTATTGAGCTGATGACTGGTGCCACGTTTCTAACAGTCACGGTAAAGGAATCCGAGTTTAATCCTCCATCATCATCCGTAACCGTTAATGTAACCGTGTAGGTGCCTTCTTTCCCATACTTGTGAGTAGGAGCCAACGAGTCTTTGCAATTTGTCCCGTCACCGAAGCTCCACAAGACCATGTGACTGTCAGCTGCTCCTGGGTCCGAGAAGCTACCTGAAAAACTCACGAGGCTTCCCTCGTCGACGGTTTGGTCTTCGCCAGCTTCCACTGTTGGAGCCACGTTAAGTATCGAGACTGTAACTATTTCGGTGTCTGTTAAGCCATACTCGTCGGTGACTCTGACCGATGCTGTGATCACTCCATCATCCACTGTGGGTACAGAGATGGTTGCTCCTTGAGCATCGTCGTAGTCTCCATCTGAATCTAGGTCCCAATCGTAATTCGCGATTGTTCCGTCAGGATCATATGATCCTGTTGCATCCAGCCATATTACTTCTCCTTCACCTACACTTTCAGGAGCATTTATGGAGGCGATAGGTGGCTTGTTGATGTTAAAGGTTAACGTTGACGGCGCTTCCTGGTTTCCAGCGATATCCGTAGAATAGAAGCATACGGTGTGGTCTCCTGCCGTTGACACCGTTAGCGTATTTCCCTCGATGAAACTTGATCCGTCAAGCGACCAATATGTGCGGTCTACTCCTGAAGCTTCATCAGTGCCATGCAGGTTAACCACCACGTCTGAGATGAAAATTCCGCTGGGCGCCTGCTGCCCTAGAAGGGTAGCGGTTGTTTGAGGTGGTGTTTTGTCAATTTTGATTGTTGTTTGTTTTGTCGACTCTGTGTTTCCAGCCTTGTCTATTGAGTAGTACTGGATTACGTTTACTCCTTCTCGGCCTATTGTTATTGTGCCCAAATTGACTTCTTGATGTACGGTTCTCTGTAATAAAACGTTGTCGAATAACGCGTTAACATTTTGACCGTAGTCAGCCCAGGCGACTAGGCCAAATTTGCCTCTTGCTGCTTCAGGATCAAAAAACGTCAGACGACCTACCAAATAGTTGTCACCTAGCATTCTTGCAGTTATTTGAAATATGCCCCCATCCTTTTTAACCGATAATACATACCATGAACCTAAAGAGATACCTTCACAAAAATACTCCATTTGTACGACCACGCCATTTTTAACAACATACAGATATGAATAAGTAGGGCAGATTAGGCGAAGGGCATAGTAACTGTTTGTTAATTCATTGTAACCGAAAATCACCCCTCCTCCAGACGAAAAAGAATAGCTTTGAAGATTCACGTAGGTGGTTAGATTCCAATTGTCAAGCGAATCTGAGCCTGAAATTAGCGACTTCGCTACAACACCTGCACCTGTACTTGCATTATAAATGCCGTTAATGACTGTCCATGTTCCGCTCTCAGGAACCCACTCTTGCTTCAATGCAGAGAAGTCATCATAGAAAATGGTTTCCTGTTGGTAAACAAAGTCTTTGTAGTAGGTAAACCATTCACCTCCATTAACAACAAGCTTGGTTTCCAATGTGGCTCCGTCCGTAAAGTCGTTTGTCAAGTCGCTGCTGCTAAGTGAAATTTTAACGTCTGAGGTGTACCAGCCATTCTGGCCTAAAACGCCATCATCCACGCAGAGTTCTGTTTCAGGGCTCTGATTATCTCTATGATATAGGGACAGATAGTAACTGGCTTGATAATTTTTACAAATCCACATACCACCTTTTGGATTTCGCATGATTAGCGAAGGAGAAAATGGATACAAGTTGATCTCATGGACAACTGTTCTAGTGCCACGATCGAAGAGAAGTATTCTTCTATTGCCTGAAGATGTGTCGCTGATCCATAATATACCTTGCTGGTCTATGTCCAAATAGTGATAGGTTTGATCACTTATTGGAAAAATGCTGATTTGTTGTATTGTGTTTGTTTTCGGATCATACTTTACGAATGGGTAGACTCCATAGTTCTGAGCATTAACTAAGGTCATCCAAACCATGCCAGCATTATCAACACATAGGGCATTTACGTAAAGATATTGTCCTCCGATTGGTAACTGGTATGTAGTGTAGGTTTTGGTGGTAATGTTGAACTTGTAGAGTCGCTGATAAGAATTCAGCCAGAGATTTCCTTCGCTATCAACATATCTTATTCCTATATTACAAATATGCGGCACTGGATACACTGCTAAAGTGTCAGTGGCAGGGTTGTATTCGTAAAGGCATCTATATTCACCGTATCCCGGAGTTGGATTATTATTTTCGATGTATACTAATCCGTTTTTGCCAACCACAACATTGCTAATCCAGATGTAATTCCCAATATTATAGGACTTTGTTGTAATGGTGCCTGTGGCAACATCAAATGAGTGGATCTTCAGATATGGATTGCTAGAAACTGCCATCCATATTTTCAGATTAGAATCAATATCCCATGAACTGACGCCAATTCCTGATGGAAGAGGATAAAACACCTGGTTTCCTGTTTCAGCCTCAACCATCAGAAATCCTTTTAAACTGGCACTATATGAGCATGTCCACATATTACCGTTTACATCTACCTTCCAATTGCTAGATGCAACCAGATAATCTTCGTAATGGAACATGTAAGGCTGCACGTCACCCTTAACTCCCACAAACCCAAAAGACGCTTCA
>CAZIFH010000078.1:0-3264 GCA_964539065.1 uncultured Candidatus Bathyarchaeia archaeon
GTTCTTATTCCAGTTGCCTTAACCAGTGCGTATTTCGTGAAGGCTTCATTTGGATTTAATAATAGATGTAGTATTATACGGAACTTGCTTCCTCCACCGAATCCTAGTTCAAGCTCATCCCAGATTGTTAGCTGCTTTTTCCTCATCTTTGCTCCTCAACCTTTCCATAAGGTTTGTGAGAAATTTTTCAAGGTCAATGACCGACGCTCCTGATATGCCAAGTTCGGTTAGTGACTTCATTTCGACTATGCCACGGAAAATTAGGTCTTGAAGGATCTCCTCAAATTTTTCAGTTGACTTAACATTTAGCTCTTCGCAGGCAATCTCATATGTTTTTCTTATTTCTCTCAAACCTACATAAGCTGATTTGCTTGCTCGAAGGCTTCGTGCAAGGGCGAGGAGAACCAGCCGCCCGTTCTTTTCAAGGTTTATTATGTCCTCAGAGGTTATTGTCGGATTTGTTTCACCATAAACTTTTCTAACATGATCTGGTAATATCTTGCCTTTTCCTTGAGTTTCAGCTAAGTTGCCTGAATAGTAGAGAAGATCAAGTCCGACGCGTATATCTCCGTTTACAGGTGGGTTAGTAGTAATATCGCTTACTAGGTTTATAGTATCTTCATCCACAACTCCTGGAAGGAAAGCCTCTTCTATACGGTTTTCAAGTATCTCTCTAATCTGGCTGCTTGTATATCTGGGGAACTCTATAACGCCTATTCCAATTGTTGACTTCTCTCCAGGTTCAAGGTATTGGTGCCATCTCAAAGATCTCGCAATAAAAATTTCGCCGATGATTCTAGATGGTTCACCAGGACTCATCTCAGTTGTCCGCGTAAGGTCGTAGATAATATGTTCCTTCGGGTTAGTACGGATGAAATAGTCAATCTCGTCAAATGTTGCTAAAAGAAACAAGTTTTCAGCTCTCAAGTACTCCACTAGTTGCCTAAGCATCTCTTCTGGACTCAAACTTTTCGTAGAAATCTTATTAAGCGTCACCTTTCTTACGAGATTGCCAAAGAGAACGTATGGTGTTGTGCCGTCAACTTTACAATTTATATAAACGTGTTTTAAATTGACACCTTCTTTTTTAGCTTTTTCCGAGATTTGTTCGCCAAATTTCACGGCCGTACAAGTTTTGCCTGTTCCAGTGTCACCAATTATTTGGGTAACTCTTAGATAGGTTGATTTGATGTTCCTGAGCATTGGAGCGTAAATTGAGTTAAGAAGGCTTATCTGGTGATCTCGATGAGGAAGCCGTGTTGGAATGTAATAAGGAGAAAGTTTATTCTTGTCTTTAAACACCAAGCTGCTTGACAAAATATTCACCTGAGAGATAATTAATTATATCAAGAATTATACCTATAAAGATAACAATTATCTTTTCTTAGATTGACAAGTTAAGGTTTTGCTCCTATTTGTGCCCTTTCAAAAAATTCAGAGTCAATTACTTCATAAAGTGTTTTTCGAGAGTTTAGAATTGAGGGGTTCTGTTACTTTTTTGGATTTAGATCAGTCCAGCGGGCCATCTGCCCTATTTTTTCGCTGACTTAGAACATAAATTATAAACGATGAGATCCCATATTTGGTCTGAAATAGAAGACTTAGAAGATCACTTTTGAAGACTTGTTTTCCTTAAAAATCTTGTAAAAATAAGTCGTTTGGTGCAGGAAAGCAAGTATTCTACACATATTTCTGTGTATTTAATCTCAAAGATCTAAGCTTCAAATCAATTTTAAGTTCCAACAACGCAATCCAAAATCACTATTATTCTGGGTAACACTCACGTAAGTTACAATTATTTCCAGTAAGCCGCCAAGATTTTTTTGTGAGCTAAATGGAGGGTAATGAGATCATACTATTATATGATAGTAAACTGTATTGACTACACTGATTTATATGAGTACTTATATGAGCGTTGTATCTCAACCAAATTAGCATACCTATGTTGTTTATGACCTCCCCTATTAAGCCGTGCTTAGGCTCTCTAAATTGCTGTTCTAACATTAAACTCAAGTTTGTATATGTGAATGGTAGAAGGATGCTGAAAAATACTTCACGCGGAATATTTGTTAGGAAGAGTTTAAGAGTTATTCATAGATTTAATCGAGTTCCATAAAGTTCGATAACTTCTAAAAATGAGTTTTCATCTTTGTTTAAAAAAGTTTGCGTATAGGCACTAAAAGGCTGAATGAAAAATTCTTAGCAGTAATCTTGAAACGTAAAAGGACAAAACTAATAAAAATCCTCTATCAAAGGAGATTTTTATGTTTATATTACTCGATTTTGTGTCATATATATCTTTGACAAGTACGGCAATACCAACGGTTGTATTGCTGAATTAATTCTAGAGGCTGTCCACAAGTTGGGCATCTTGGAACTTGCACTTGTGGCTGAGGTGCGGCTACAGTAGTATAGCTTGGAGTTGGTGTTGGAACGTATACTGTTTTTGGATGAGGTGAGGGTCCTCTAGCAATTATACCATAGATAAGGTAAACGAAACCAGCGAAGGATACAAAGCTTCCAATGTAGTACAAAAACATGTCTATTTCCACAGGCAATTCTGTGAGATAGTATTCTACGTCAGCCCATCCGAACACGCTGATTATTGCACCCACTATTAAGATTATGACACCGCGTATCACTGCTTGTTTTTTCAATAATTTCACCAAGAATATGTTTTATGGCATTTCATATTTATGCATTGTCATTGCTTTCTATTGGATAAGATAAGATGAACTGCAACAAAATTATTGAGAAGAAAAATCCTTATAGAAGTTATTTTTGGCTCATTAGAAATACAATGGTACCCATAATTTAGTTATCGTTTATGGCATTTTTAGGTCAATGGTGATCCGCAATTAGGGCATCTTGATAACGTTGAATCCACCAACGTTCCACAATAGCGACACTTTACCTTAACAATCTCCCTTATTATTACTTCCTTTTCCTTTACTTGAGGTTGTGGAGGCGTCTGAGAAGGTGCAGGAGGAGCTGCCTGAGCAGGAGGTGGAGTGGGCGCGGGAACTGGAACATAAACAGTTGCAGGAGGTTGGGGACTTTTGGCTACTAGGCCGTAGATGAAGTAGACAAACCCTATGAATGCCAGTATGCCTCCAAGATAACACAGCGCCTCGTCCACTTCATAGGGTAGCTCCGTAATATAGTATTCTATGTCAGCCCATCCGAATCCTCCAACAATTACGCCAAGAATGAAAAGGGCTACGCCACTTTTTACTGCATCGCTATTCAAATACTTTTACCACA
>CAZIFH010000079.1:0-6367 GCA_964539065.1 uncultured Candidatus Bathyarchaeia archaeon
CTATAGGCTACAGTGGAATTGGATTAGGTCTAATAGCAATAGTGCTTTCAGTGTATGCTCTGGCAAGAAAATCCCGGTAGTTTCTTCGCCTCAAATAGCATATCCAATCTCCCCATTTTTGGTGCAGTTTAAAGCAAATCTCTTGAGAGATACCCCAAAGGTTGAAAACGGTTGAATAACGATGACAAAAAATGAGGATGGTTACTAAATGAAGAAACCCCTTCCATCATGGGTTATCCTTCTGCTCATCACAGCTCTAGGCATAGCTTTCGTTTACATTGCAATCACGTTTTTGGCATCCGAGCCTACAGTAGAAACTTTCGACTTCGCTGTTTCAGTCAATCCTGAAAGTGGATCTATAGAGCAGGGCGGAAGCGTCCAAACAATAGTTAACGTTACATTGTTGAGCGGTACTTCGCAGACAGTTACCTTGTCGGTTTCAGAGCTTCCACCTGAAACATCTGCAACCTTTAACCTTTCTTCAGGAATCCCCCCATTCACAAGCACCTTGACAATCTACACTGCAGAATCCACATCAACGGGAAACCACACGATCATAATAATTGGAACCGGAGAAGAATTGACAAAGACAACTAACTACACATTAACAGTTACTTACACGCCTCAACCTTTTAACTTCTCCTTATCTGTCAGCTCTGACAGCGGATTGGTACAGCAGGGAAACAGCTTAACTCTGCCTATTACGGTCTCGCTCATTAGTGGATCATCGCAGTCAGTAAGCCTGTCAGTATCCGGATTACCCTCAGGCGCTTGGGCAATCTTCGATCAATCCTCGGGTACACCCACATTTACGAGCACAATGAACATCTCAACATCTTCAACAACCCCAGCTGGAACATACGTGATCACACTGACTGCGTCTGGAGAAGGCTTGACTAGAACAGCTTCATATACTCTAACGGTAACTTCATCATCTAGCTTGAATTCAGTCACATTCACCCAGACTGGGCTTCCAAGCACGATTATGTGGAACGTGACGTTTGGAGGAACCACGAGATCTTTAACAGGTTCGTCCATAACATTTACAGTTGATTCTGGCACCTACGACTGGAGCGTTTCCTCCCCGATATCTGGCGGTTCAGGCATTAGATATGTCGCGTCGCAAACCTCAGGATCTATGGATGTCTCATCTCCGACAAGCCAGCATGTAACCTACATAGCAGAGTATGAGCTCACAATATCTACTAGTCCATCCGAAGCTGGCGTAACAGATCCAGCTTCAGGATCCTACTGGTACAGCGCCGGCTCCGAAGTAACGGTTTCAGCCTCACCTTTAGAACCATTCATAGTTTTGCTTTCAGCTTCAGGCTGGCCCACGGAAACCTCGGGAAACCTCAGTCTATCAATAAACGCACCAGCATTTACTAGCACACTAACAGTTACAGTTGGAAAAAGTGTTACATTGGACACATACACAATCTTTGTTTCAGGGTCTAAAAGCGGATACAGATTCGACGGGTGGGTGCTGGACGAAAACGAAGCGGGATTGGACAACCCTATCACGATAACCATGAATAGCCCGCACAGTTTATTCGCCAAATTCACTCAGCCAAACGTCCAAATCAACATCGATCCAACGGCTATAGCTATACCTCAGGGGGGAACCGGCTTTCTAACCGTGACCGTGGAGGAGGGTAGTCCTGAAAAGCTCTCCACCTCCTTCACGTTCACATCAGTAATTTCATATGTGATAAGAGTTTACGCGATGGATGTTGAAAACTACACTATACCTGGAGCTTCAATTACGCTCGCAGGCCAGACCAAGACGACAAACAGTTACGGCTACGCCGACTTCTACGTTGCAGCTGGCACTCACGCATTGACTGCTGCTAGTCAGACAACCATCCAACATCAATACGACTCAACCACCTACGTGGATTCCTGCCCATTCTATAAATGGGACGATGGACCTGCAGGCGCAAGCAGAAACATAACGGTATCGGAAGACGCAACATACACGGCGAGATATAAACTTTTGCTACATTTCGCTGGCAGCATCACATATGGTTGGGAGTTCATGCTTTGGCCTCCCGCACAAATCCACTACTTCTTCGCAACATTGACTTATGGAACCCAAAACCCAGGCCATATTGAATCTACTAGGGGGACAAGAATTTCAGGTGCAACCGTTACGGCGTACTTCGACATAGCGAGTTTGCTTGATAGTTTCACCCGATCGAGTATGGTCACAACCGATAGTGAAGGAGGCTGGTCCGTCAACATATACGCATACGACGCGATCATCAATCTTAACAGAGTGAAGGCAACCGCATCAAAAGATGGATATGTGTCTGCCTCATGGTCTTCACCCTAACCCGTTTTTTCGCCCAGTATTGGGGAATTTGTTTTGTTTGGATCCTTACCTGGAGATGGAGAAATTGGTTGTGCACAACCTCAAGACTATGGACTAAACGTGAGCGATAACAACAGAAACAGCATTTTAGGGGTTTGTCATATTAAATGAGGGGTAGGATAGTTGAGTTTTTGGGAAAAGTTGTTCTGGAAGAAGAAGGAAAAGAAGGTAATGGCGTCTACTGAAACATCTTTTAATCTAGAAGCAGCTGCCACTTTTCTAAAGAAAAAGTACGAGGATAATCTTCAACTTGTACGTGATGAGATTAAAGCTGCCACATCTATAAGAAAAAGGAGAATTTCTAGAAAAAAGGCAATGCTGAATCTTTTAATTGCTGTTAGAGAAAAGGAACTACTGAATCCGATAGTTGATGCGCAGAAGGATCTTAACTCTTTAAAGAAGAGTATGGAAGACTTAGAAAAGAACAAAAAGGATATGGACGAGCATAACAAAAACTTGTTGGACTTGAAGAAAAAACTTGTATCTGAGGAGGAAAGTCTGAGAAGTCTAGAAGCAAGCGATGAATGGGATACGTTTAATCAATTGATAAAAAGAAAAATGGAGTTAGATTCTCAAATATCCCAAATCAGATATGAAATTTCTAAAAACTTTTCTAAAATAAAAAAGCCTTTAAAGAAATTTCAGCATTTAGTGGAAGTTGGAAAAGAAGAAATCGATGATAAGAAAACCTTAAAAAGATATCTGGATTCTCCCGTTGACGCCTTGATTGAAACAGAAAATTTCTTACAGATAAATTCTGCTTTAGAAAGAGTTAAACACAGTATTTCATCTAACGCAATAGTCCTAAAAAACCAGAGTAAAACATTATCTGAAATAGATTGGGTGATCGATAATAATATTTTTGAGGCGTTAGTTACGAAGCACAATTCCATGATGACAGAGATTAAAAAATTGGAAGAAGACATAAGCAAGCAGAGTGTTGACAAATCAAGAAGCGAGATTGCTAGCAGAATTGACTATTTAGAAAGAGCTATTCACGCAACCACCTTAGAAATAGAAAGAACTGAAAAACGGATAGAAAAAATTGAAGCCTCTATTCAAGAAGGAAAAGCTAGATTGGAGACAAGTCTCGCCACACTGATAGGCAGTAAAGCCACATTAACGCTTAACTAGATGACTTCTAATCGCAGGAGAAGACAAAAAATTAGTTAAGGACACAACACAAAAAATCTTTGTGATACTTCATAGTCTGCTAAAAGAAGAAAAGGATTTGACGAAAACTTCCATGTGAATACCACGAAGATTCTTCGTGTCCCTACATTCATGGAGTGAAACATCCATAGATCAACCACACAATAATTCTGTTAACCATGATTAGCAGAAGGGCATGCTGTCTGTAGACTATAGATTGAAGATAGTCGCTTGGAAATAACATGGGGAAAAGGCTTCAAACTCGGAAAATCTTAGTCAAATAATCTTTAATGTTCTGATGGTATGCAGGCAAACCGTGTTATGTAGTGTCAACTGAATAATTCGACAATTCCTATTTGTTCTCGTGTTAGCTTAATCTCTTTATTAGAGGATCTGGGATATATTTCTGCCTCGTCCCTGAAGCTGTTTGCCACACTGGTAGCAATACCGATTCTAATCTTACGTCTTTTCAATTGGTCAACCAAGCCTTTCATATTGAAAAGGTAGATACTTGAAATTGTGATTGGTCTTGTTGTTCCTCTTGAACTGGCGAGCTCATGTTTGGGACCAGTAAGCACTAAGTAGTAGTCAGCCAGATTATCTAATGTAATGTCTAGAATTTTTTCTCTCTCTTCACGTAGAGTTTGATGTTGACCCTCTTTCCTTTCAATGGTCCCTTAGCAAAAACTCCGTCGATACCTCTGGTGCTAGCTGATCTCTCAAGTTTAATGTTAAATATCTAGACGCGACGTATTCACTAATGTGGCTTGGGAGTGCAGATCTTCCAATAACGCTTGAAATTTCTTGACCGATTTTATTCTACTTGGTGATCAATTCAGCTAATCTTTTCACATCCTCCAGGTCCATCACTCTCTATACGCAATGATCAATCTGCTTATCTATTTGTTCTATAATCATCCTTAGACAGCTCGCTCTATTTGATTGATAGAAAAACTATAGGTGTAAAAAGGGAAATTCCGTTCCATATTTTTTCTGCTACTAACCTCGTTAAAGGAACCAATGCAAAAAAGGTTAAAGAGATGTGCCGGCTTCAATGTTCCTTATAAATAAACTTGGTAGAAGACTTGAACTAAAGGATTATCTTTTTCCTTTAGTGATAAGCTTGTTATTTCGATATCCCCTATTATCCGAATGTTTTTTCATGAATTGTCATAGCACTTTAAAATGCGTAAATCATGCTAAAAAGTTTCTCCCTTTTCACCTTCGATTCTTACAATTTGAGCTAGGAATAGTTTATCTTTGAAACGCGTGTCTCGAAGATCAAGGTATTGTCGAAGAAGGAGGAAGATGAGAGATGGGCTTTTCGGTTCTACCTAAAGAGCTCTGACGTAACGCCTGAAAAAATAAACGATATCGTACACGAACTGTACAAGCAGATATCTTCAAGGATGGATTGTAAAATCTGCGGCAATTGCTGCAGAGAAGTGCAACCACTCCTAGATGATGAAGATATTGAAAAACTCTCTTTCAGTTTAGGCGTTTTCACCACCCAATTCAGGCCCAGTACCTAACTAAGGACAGAACATCAAGCAGATTCGTTTTTAAGGAGAAGACATGCCCTCTCTTGAATGATAATCTTTGTCTGTATTAGGAGTATCGTCCAAAAGACTGTGTGTCCTCTGAAGGCTTCATTGTGCCGATCATAACGAATAAGGATTTTCTTGTGGCTGACGGTAAACGTCGTTTAGAAGCTGCTAAGGCTCTTGGCATAAAACAGGTCAGCATTATCGCGCTTTGGACTCAAGTATTAGGCCGACAAGAATACGTTAGCTTCGCGACCGTCTATCGGGTCGGCCTTTTCAATTTTGTTCATGTACTCATCGATGCTTAGCTTCTTTGCGTGTGATATTCTTCCAACTAAAGGCCAGTCTAGAAATCTCGGTATGAAGTGATCTATCTTGTAACCGTAGTTCTTCAATTCTGCCAACAATTTCAGGGTTGAATCTTTGCCTGCAAGTGTTGGATGAAACTCGAGGAACAGAGAAGGCCTGAACGTTTCGATCGTCTTATACGAGCCCTCTATGACCTTGTCTTCGTGACCTTCAACATCCATCCTCATAAAGTCTAGTCTCTCAAAACTCTTTGCGAGCGTGTCAACCTTTCTCACCCTAACCCGCAATCCACTATTATTGCCGTCCTTCAAAAGACTGTGCCAGTTTGACTGTGGCATAATCTTCATGCGGCCATAGCCGTCGTAGCTGGAGCATGCCGCATTGAGGCAAGTCACATTCCTTAGACCATTCATGGAAACATTTTCCCGCAATATACTGAAGTTTTCAGGGTGAGGTTCTACTGCTAGAATCTTCCCTTCCTTTCCGATGAGACCGGCAGTCAACAAGGTGTAATAGCCCATATTGGCTCCTATATCGAGGCAATAGTATTCTTTCTTCAAGAATTTAGTTAGTGTCCAGGTCGATATAGGCTCATGCACCCCTGATATTGCAAGTTCGGTTGAGATGCCTGGATCGTTCAACTGAACATTCATCCATCCACCATTTACATGCAAAGGGTTGATTCTTCTATGTGCCACGCGGTAGAGGCGCATTAACGCCACCACCAGAAAATAAAAAGAGTCATGTCTCTTGTAAAAGCTGTAGTATATATTAGAGTACAATCTGCATATTAATCCGGAATTCTTCATCATGATCCCCCCAACAATGGGTCTTGAATTACGCGCGCAGATTTGCTTTAAACTGCACCAAAAATGGGGAGATTGGATATGCTATTTGAGGCGAAGAAACTACCGGGATTTTCTTGCCAGAGCATACACTGAAAGCACTATTGCTATTAGACCTAATCCAATTCCACTGTAGCCTATAG
>CAZIFH010000080.1:0-6649 GCA_964539065.1 uncultured Candidatus Bathyarchaeia archaeon
GGCCACCAATTTTCCATAAAAGGATGAACGCTCTCAGTAACCAAAATGTTGCGAAAACCAGTTCTGTCGTCTTGATCTTTTTTTGAGTAAACTTCTAGTTCGTTTAGCCTCTCAAGATTGAAACTTATTGATCCTTCTGTCCCATGAACCTCAATTCTTTGGTAATTCTTTCGTCCAGCACAGAAACGAGAACCTTCAAGGCTGCCGATTGCACCATTCTTGAACTTAACCAGAACGATGAATGCATCATCCACATCAACTTTCTCCTTCTTTGTAGGATCGTCAAGTAATGGGCGTTCGTTAATGAAAGTTTTAGTCATTCCACAGAGTAAAGATATATCTCCTACAAGAAACCTTGCTAGATCAATAATATGCGAGCCCAAGTCGCCGAGAACACCTGAGCCAGCAACGTTTCTTCTCAGCCTCCAAACCAAAGGGAAACTGGGATCCATAATCCATTCTTGAAGGTAAACGGCTCTAAACTGCAATATCTTTCCAATGTACCCTTCATCTATGAATTTCTTCGCTAGTCTCAAAGCTGGAACAAAGCGGTAATTAAAAGCTGTCATGTGCTTAACGCCTGCTTTTTCAGCAGCCTCATACATTGCTTTCGCCTCTTTAAGGGTTCCAGCAAGAGGTTTCTCGCAAATTACATGTTTTCCAGATTCAACAGCTTCAATGCATGGTTCGGCATGCAAATTGTTTGGCAAACAGTTGTCAATCAACTGTATCCTATTATCTTTTACCAGAGTTCTCCAGTCTGTGCAGTAAGTTTCAAACCCAAATCTCTTTGCAGCTTCAGCCAAAGATTTCTCGGTTCTTCCACAAAGAGCAACTAGACGCGGCTTAGCAGGCGGAGGATAGAAAAACATAGGCATTTTTTTATAGCCATTAGTGTGAGCTTTTCCCATAAATGCATATCCTAAGACTCCAACTCCTATGTCTTTAACATCCCTAATATCGTTCGACGCTTTTCTCATCATTACAAATCCAACTTTCTTTTCCATTTTCACCACCAAACCTGCTTTAGAGGAGCTTTAATAATCAGGGGCTTTAAATGGGCTATACATTTTTCGCATCCATCTTCACGGCTCATCACTGGATCTTCATGTTCATAGCTTAACACGTAATCATAATGAACCTCAAGCAGTGCAGTTATAAGTCTTTTCCACTCCACGTCTCCCCATCCTACCACACGAAATCTAAACCCTCTGTTCGGTCTCATCCATCCGCCAGTAGGTACGACTCCAGATACTGCAAGATTCTCTTTCACAATCTCAGCGTCTTTAGCATGCACGTGATAGATTCTGTCACCAAACTTTTTTATGAAAACAACAGGGTCAATACCTTGCCAAACAAAGTGGCTGGGATCAAAGTTAAACCCAAACTCTTTTCTACCATTAACAGCCTTAATTGCTTGCTCTGCAGTCTCGATATTGTAGGCTTGCTCTTGTGGGTGAACTTCATGAGCAAACTTTATCTCATGTGCTTCGAACACATCTAAGATTTGATTCCATCTCTCAGCAAACGTCTCAAAGCCTTTTTCATAAATCTTCTCGTAGGCAGCTGGAAAAATATACCAAGCTCCCCAGCACGGGGCTCCGATGAAACCGTTGACTACTGGAACGTCGAGTGCAGCTGCAGCTTCAGCTGTCTTCTTCATTCTCTCTATGCCATATTTCGCTTTTTCTTCAGGTGTACCCTTGAAAAAATCATCCGTTGAAGCATCATGAGGTCCTAGAACTAATTGTCCTTCAATGTGGTTGCTTATCCCAGAAATTGTAAGCCCATATTTTTCAATTGTTTCCTTAAGTTTTGTGGCACCTCCACTTAGAACCTCGTCAATGTTAAGGTGTTTACTTCCATTCCATGCTGCAAGTTCAACACATTGATAGCCGAGATTCGACACATATTTCAGGACTTTTTCTAATTTAAGATCATTATATAACACAGTAAAAATGCCTATTTTCATAAAAATTCATCTCCGTAAAGATAAGTATCAAATTTTTACTTAAAAATTTTATATAGCACACCAAAAATTTAGCGATAAATCTGAGAATATGCCAGATGAAAAAGTCCTGGAAGAATATCTACAATTTTTACTCTTTCTTAGCTACATAATATCGGCGTGTCTTTATGTCACAATCTAGCTCGCCGTTTTCAAAAAGCTTTCGCAAAGAACCGAATACTACTTTAGGATTCTTGTTCATTTTTTCAGAGATTTCAGTAAGTGTAAGAGGCCCTGTTTCCCTTAGTAACTGAAGAATCTGTTCATTCAGCTTACCCAACTATGTCACCTCATTTTTTCTTTTTTTTTAGAAATTTTAGTATTTATTTTCTTCGTTAAATGGTAGCACCTGATGAGTGCACAATTAAAAGTCTATCCAGAATATCTGGAAGCGTTTAATAATTAAGTAGGGTTTAAGGCGAGATTATGATTGAACCATAGCTTATTACGCCATTATCCGCTTTAGTTTCAATCGTTGTTGGACTTCTACCACTGCGTCGATAAACATGATGCACAAACTAGAAAATGCGAGAAATTGTATGTACATAAAGGAAGATGTAGATGCATTTCTGAAACGAGAATATATAATATTAGCAATTTTTGTGGCAATAGTCTCCTCTTTTTACTAATATTTTTCCTTCACCTCTATGATCAACGTCTAATCCTCTAAAAAAATATTGAGCTTGTCATAGCATACGTTCTTGGTTCGGCTTGTTCAACCATAGCTGGGCTTATCGGAATGAATGTTTCAACAAAGGCGAAAGCGAGAGCGACATATGCAGCGAAAGAAGGGTTGAATAAGGCTTTTACAATAGGATTTTGTGACGGAGCAGTTATGGGAATACCAGTTGTAAGTATTGAACTGCCTGGAGGAAGTATTATATCGGGGTACAGGCGACCCTGAAATAATATTGAGTTACAGTTTTGGTGCAAGTTCTTTAGCACTTTTTGCTAAAGCAGTTAGAGGCATCTATACAAAAACAGCTGATATAACCGCAGAATTAGTTTGAAAAAGTGGAATTAGGTATACCTGAAAATGACCTGAGAAATCCAACAGTCATTGCTGAAAGTTGGCGATAACGTTGGTGACTATGCAGATCTCGGAGCTGACCTATTCGATTCATACGTAGCATGTGTCTTGGCAGCTATGATTCTTGGTTGATCATTAGACATGATGCCAGATTTTCAGGGGATCTTCCTGCAAGTTCCACTAGTTTTAGCAGGATTAGGTATTTATCGTCGATGCTTGGAGTCTTAAGCGTAAGGATTGGAAACATGTAAACCTGGGAAAGCCTTAAACATGGGTACATACGTTACATGTATGATTTTTTGGATTTTAACATATATTATTTCAATTTATTTACAGCATGATTTAAGAATCTGGGTGCCTCGATAATTGGACTTCTTTCTAAAATTTTTATAGGCATAACTTTAGTCTTCTTTACTTTAGAAGACTGGACTCCAGTTAAAAAATAGCTGAGACAACACAAACAGGAGCATCCATAAACATCATTACTGGTTTCTCTTATGGCTTAGCGAGTGTTCCTCTCTCCTGTTGGAATTGGCGCTTCAGCATTGCTGGCATACAAAATATGTGAACCACTAGGAAGCCAATTTGCACTTTATCTAGGCTGCGCTTGAAATGCTTTTGATCGTATGTCTTATAGTTTCAAATTGCGCTTAGGTCCGATTGTCAACAACTCAAAAGGCATAGTTGAACAAGGGGCTAGGAGAAAACCTAGTAAATTTGACTGACGAACTTGACGTTGCTGGAAACACTGCGAAGGCAATTACAAAGGGGTTTTCTATAGGTGCAGCTGGATTACCCAGTCATTTCTCTTTTGGCAGCTTTCTAAGAAATTGCTAGAAATGAAACTGGCTCGATTGTGAATTTCGACTTAATGAACCCCTTTTGTACTTCTAGGTGCTTTCATAGGCATCGCTATGCCAGTGATATTATCAGTGATGGTTATGCTTGGTGAGGGAAAAAAGCTTCTAGAATGATTGAGGAAGTCAGAAGAAAACTTATGGAAATTCCAGGATTCAAAGAAGGAAATGAAGAAGCGAAACCTGATTATGGCAGATGCGTGGATATTGCGACATTAGGTGCGCGATAAAAGAACTTTTATCGGCAAGTAGCATAGCTATTATGGCGACGTTACTAGTTGGGTTTATTGGAGGAATTGAAGCTTTAGGCGGATATCTTGCAGAAAGTATTTTTTTCAGGTTTATTGTTTGCTTTGCTTATGACTAATGCTGGAGCCTTATGGGATAATAAAGAAGCTGATTGAGTAAGAAGCATTTGGTGGCAAAGGTTCAGAAGCCCATAAAGCGGCTGTCATTGAAGACACTAAGTGATCCTTTTAAAAATACTGCAAGTCCTTCGCTCAACACCTTGATCGTAGATGTAGCTAATATCATCAATATTCACGAGCCTAATAAACAGATATAACCTCATAATACTTTTAGGTTAACAGTAAAAGCCAAACTCATGTTGCTATATACATTTAAAAAATTAATTCCTCTTTAATAGGCATTTACAAAATCCTATGACAATCTCTCTATTAGAAAACCTTATTTGAGTCACGTTTTTCTTATTCTTCAAGAGCATCAAAATTTCATTGCGAAAGCTGGGATAACGAAACGAAAATTGCTGCTGGCTTAATTGGCTGTGGCGCAATAGGTACAGTCATAGCTGAGGCAATTGATAAGGGCAAAGCTGGAGACATTGAACTTGTCGCTGTGTATGACCTTGTTAAGGAACATGCAGAGAAATTGGTTAATGGACTGAATAGGAAACCCATAATAGCAAGCAATGCGGAGGAACTCATAACAAATAACGAAATTAAGATAGTTATAGAGTCTGCATCACCTGAAGCAGTAAGGCAATATTCTTTAAAGGTGCTTGCTGAAAATAAAGACCTAATGGTGATGAGCGCTGCAGCTCTTTTAGAAGAAGATCTCTTCGCAAGAATATTAGAGAGTGCCAAGAGAAATGGAAGAAAGGTTTATGTGCCCTCAGGCGCAATCGTTGGGCTTGACAGCATCAAATCTGCAGCGATAGGTAGAATAGACCAAGTAACGCTTACGACTAGAAAGCCGCCTTTAAGTTTCGAGGGCGTACCACTTGTTAAGAAGAAAAACATTGATCTCTCCTCATTAAAAAAACCTCTTCTTCTATACGATGGGCCAGCACGAGAGGCAGTGAAACTTTTTCCTCAAAACATAAATGTCTCGGCAACATTGAGCCTCGCGAGCGTAGGACCTGACAAGACAAGAGTTAGAATCATAACAGATCCGAGAACAAAAAATATTTCGCATAGGATACGCATAAAAGGCGATTTCGGAGAGCTGGAAACAAAAACCGTTAATCGACCATTTCCGACAAACCCAAAGACCAGCTTTATCGCTGCTTTATCGGCTATAGCAACATTAAAAAAGGTCAGCGAAAACATAATTATAGGAACCTAAAAGGCAGATCGCATGCTCTCTCAGTTTTACTTAAGGATTTATTGTGCACTTTAGTTGATTAAGAAGGTTGTAGAAATGTTGATACCGAAAGAGGTTCTGCAAGAATATCTTGAAAGGTTTTTAGAAGAAGACATAGGTCAAGGAGACATAACTACAAATGCACTTGTTCCTCAAGCTACACAGATACGTGCGAAGATAATTGTGAAGGAACCTGCCGTTGTCTGCGGTCTTCTGGAAGCAAAAGTTTTTTTCGAAATGCTTGGGGTAAACTTTACATTCAAAGTGCAGGATGGAGATGAGGTTTTCGCAGACACAGTTGTTGCTGAAGTTGAAGGTGATGGCCGTTCAATTCTTGCAGCTGAAAGAACCATTTTAAACATTCTTATGAGAATGAGTGGAATTGCAACTGAAACACGAAAGCTGGTAAAGAAGGTACATAAAATTAATTCTACGATTCGGATCGCAGCAACAAGAAAGACAGCTCCTGGACTACGTTATTTTGATAAGCGTGCTGTTGCTGTTGGCGGAGGAGACACTCACAGAATGAGGCTTGATGAAGCCTTCTTGATCAAAGACAATCATATAATGATTACTGGCGGAATACATGAAGCCGTGAGGAGAGCACGGATATCTCAACATTCGTCAAAGAAGATTGAGGTTGAAGCCAAAACTAAGAAAGAGGCAATTCAAGCGGCGGAGTTAGGAGTCGATATAGTGATGTTTGACAACATGTCCTTAAAAGAAGCCGAGGAAACAATGAAAGAGTTAACCGCCAAAAATTTAAGGAAGAAAGTGTTAATCGAAATCTCAGGCGGCATAACAAAGGAAAACATTACTTCCTACGCTAATATTAGGCCAGACATTATTTCATTAGGTTCATTGACACATTCTATAAAAGCTGTTGATATGAGTCTAGAGGTCATCGAAGTTAAAATCTCACAGTAAATCCTATACAACATTTTTTATCGTCTCCAAAATTGTTTTAGCAGATGCATCCGTCTTTAAACCACGCGTGTGAAAATGTGTAGACCAAGTTTTGAATCCTTTTTCTCTCAACAGCATTGTTAACATTGAAAGTGATGGAGTTTGAATGTTAAGCTTATCGCAAATATAATCTACGACAAAATATGTGGGCGGAGCCTCAGACTCACTCTTGATTGTATTAACAAC
>CAZIFH010000081.1:0-4971 GCA_964539065.1 uncultured Candidatus Bathyarchaeia archaeon
CTTGTATTCAAGAATTTTTATTCTTGTCAATAATAACTGTCTCTTTAATTGTTGGAAAGCAAAACAAAAATAGAAAGAGATAAAGAAGTAATCAATAAATACTCAGTATCTTAATGTGGACTTGTTAAACGTGGTTGTAGAAAATGAGAATTGTGATGTTAGGTCCTCCAGGATCTGGCAAAGGAACATATGCCTCAAGACTTAATGCACTCCTCGGTATTCCTCATATTTCTACTGGCGATATGATTCGCGACGAAATTAGATCTCGAACTGAAATAAGCGAAAAACTCAAGCAGTACAGTGAGAGGGGAGAACTTGTGCCGGACGAAATCGTAATAAATCTTCTGGCAAACAGGTTGAAAAAGCCTGACTGCAAGAAAGGCTTTATCCTCGACGGTTTTCCTCGAAATATCAATCAGGCTAAATCTTTAGACGAAATATCTGTGATTGATGTTGTTTTAAACTTGAGCGTGGCTGATGAAATTATAATTACTCGGTTGTCAAATAGGGTTATATGCAAAAAGTGTGGAGCTATTTACAATTTGTTGACACTGAAACCTAAAACGGAAGGTGTGTGTGACAGTTGTGGAGGAGAACTTTACCAGAGATATGATGACAAACCAGAAGTAATACAAGAAAGGCTTAATGTGTATCGCGAAAAAACTAAGCCATTAATTGATTACTACAAAAAGAAGGGGATTATAAAAGATATTTGGTGCAAGGATTTGATGACGCCGCCTGAAGTTATAGTAAAAGAAATGCTTGAAATTCTAGAAAAAATAAGATTCTAAAGCTTTTATGACAATAATCTTGCCTAAATGAACAAGGGTTATCAACTCGTTTATTTTGATTTTCATGTCTGAATTGAGCAGAACATGTTTTCTATGTATAGGCGACGTTTCACAGTGTTTTGTGTTGAAACAATTACCCGTTTAAGTCTTTATTGTTGCTCATGCAAGTTGCCTAATTAAGAGGATTGAGTTTTCCATACTTGAAGTCCTTGCAACGCGTATTCTTCACATGCCTAGGCTTGGATGCAATTTGGGTACTTGCTTCATTTATTTCTGTGAGGTACTCGTATGGTAAATATTGCGATTTTTGTTGAACAAGTCTTATGATCCACAGAACAGGAAAAATCTTTCTCCGTCGCCAATTACATAACATTGCATTTTGTTCTAAAAATTGAATACATAAAATTTATAATCCATTAGAGAATTGAGAAAACCTTACAGAGAAAAGCTTAGAACTCCATTAACTTATAATATTGTTTTTCCTAATTGACAATGCAAGGTGTTTAAATTGAACTCGTTGTTCATCGATAAGGATCTTGAAAACTATTTTTTCACATTGTACAACTTAGCTGAGATGGGTGCCCTAAGTAGAACGATAAAGATTTCCACAAAATTTTTGGCCGAAAGAATGGAAGTTTCACAACAAACTGTTTCCCGCCGCCTCATAGAGCTCGAAAAGAAAGGTTGGATTAAAAAAAGATCCACAAGAGACGGAAGCCTTGTCAACATATCCAAACTTGGAGAAGCCCAGCTTAAAAAGGTATATTTGGTTCTAAGCAAAGTTTTTGAGGAAAAACATCCTATTTCAGTTACAATTGGAGGGATAGTTTTCAGCGGTTTAGGAGAAGGCTCCTACTACATAACTAGACCGCACTACAGAAAACAGTTCATGGAAAAGCTTGGGTTTGATCCGTATCCAGGAACCCTTAACTTAAAACTGACAGGTGAACTCGACCTTAGAATAAGAAATGAACTAGATGCGCACTCGGGAATTGAGATAACAGGCTACGCAAATGAGGATAGAACGTATGGCTCGGGAAAGTGTTTTAAGGCTGCCATAAACAACAAAGAAAGGGGAGCTGTGGTAATTGCCTTTAGAACGCACTATGACAGTTCAGTAGTTGAGGTTATTGCTCCAACATGTCTACGCGAAAAGTTGGGACTGAAAGATGGACACAAGGTAACACTTGAAATCTTTTTGAACGAACCATAAATTGGCAACTTGTCATGTTATTCCTTTTTAATCAGTTGGACTAACCTTTTGTCCTTAGCTAGTGAGGAAACTGAAATTAACCCAGAAACCTCCATGTTCATTAAAGTTTTGTTAAAATCGTCAAACCCAATCTCTCTGTAAAAAGCCTTTAAAGCATCGAAAAGATCTATGTCCGTTATTGATCCTTTCCCGCGCAGAATTTCAATAACTGTCAAATAGATTGGATGAACCTTCCATGTGTTTCCTGTCAACACAAAAACTTCCTTAATTATTATGCAACTAAAGGTGAAGGCTTCTGCACCTTCCTAACCTGTTTAGAGAACGACTTGTACCAGTTTTCCATGTCCGACGTTATGCTTGGACTGACCTTTCTGAAGGCCTCTGTAAAATCGGCTAAAGTCACTTCTTTCGCATCTATGTTTTTACGAAGAGCGTGCAAAGCTGCCTCTCTACAAGCCGATTCAATGTCAGCACCAGAATACCCTTTAGTTAACCTAGCAAGCTCACTGAGATCCACATCCTTTGCTAAGGGCATACCCTTCGTGTGTATCCTAAAAATCTGTAGCCTACCTTCCTCGCTGGGTTCAGGAACATATATCAACCTGTCGAATCTTCCTGGTCTCAGAACTGCTGGGTCAACAACATCAGGCCGGTTGGTAGCTGCTATAACTACAACATCTTGAAGAGTTATGATTCCATCCATCTCCGTTAGAAGCTGACTTATCACCCTGTCGGTTACGCCGCTGTCACCATATCCTAAACCTCTTCGAGGAACCAAAGAATCAATCTCATCAAAGAAAATTATTGCTGGGGCAGACATTCTTGCCTTCCTGAAGACTTCACGGATTGCTTTTTCTGATTCTCCAACCCACTTGGAGAAAACTTCTGGGCCTTTAATAGATATGAAGTTTGCCTCGCTTTCCGTTGCTACTGCCCTTGCAAGCAAAGTTTTACCGCAGCCTGGAGGACCAAACAGAAGTATACCTTTAGGAGGCTTAATTCCCATTCTTTCGAATATTTGCGCGTTTTTTAAAGGCCATTCAACGGATTCCCTAAGTTCCTGTTTAACCTCTTCTAAATCTCCAACCTCTTCCCAATGAATGGTTGGAACTTCAATGGCTACTTCCCTCATTGCAGTTGGTGTGATCTCTCTAAATGCATTGATGAAGTCTTCCATCGTAACCTTCATTTTTTCCAAAACAGCAGGCGGAATTCTTTCTTGCTCAAGATCAATTTCTGGCAAATATCTACGTAAAGCTTTCATCCCCGCTTCTCGACTTAAAGCAGCAAGGTCTGCGCCTGTATATCCATGCGTCATGTCAGCCAACTTTCTAAGGTCAACGTCTTCAGAAAGGTACATTCCTCGTGTGTGAACTTGCAAAACTTCTAAACGCCCCTTTTTGTCAGGAATACCTATTTCTATTTCACGATCAAATCTTCCAGGTCGCCTCAAAGCTGGATCCAAAGCGTTGGGGCGATTTGTTGCACCAATAACAATAACGTTGCCACGACTCGTTAAACCATCAAGCAAAGCTAAAAGTTGAGCTACAACTCTTCTTTCTACTTCGCCAGTTACTTCCTCACGTTTTGGAGCTACAGAGTCAAGTTCATCAATAAATATAATTGCAGGAGCATTCTTCTCAGCCTGCTGGAAGATATCACGAAGCCTCGCTTCAGACTCTCCATAAAATTTGCTCATAATCTCTGGACCATTTATCGAATAAAAGTTTGCATCAGACTCGTTAGCTACCGCCCTTGCAAGCAATGTTTTACCGCAGCCTGGAGGACCATGCAGTAACACTCCTTTTGGCGGATCTATTCCAAGCCTTTGAAAGATCTCTGGATGCCGCATTGGAAGCTCAACCATTTCTCTAAGCCTTTGAATCTCTTCTTCTAAACCGCCAATGTCCTCGTACGTTGTTCGAGGAACTCCAAGCTTAGCTTCAGGAGCTGGTTCAGCAAGAATCTGAAGTTTCGTGTCATAGGTCAATCTAACAATTCCATGAGGTCTAGTCTTCATCACAGTGAACTGTACTGGGTGACCTAACATCATCACAAGAGTTGTGTCTCCCTCAATGAAAGTTCTTTCCATAAGTCTGTTTTTAACAAAGTTTGTGAAGTCCTCGTCCACATTAAGACGCATATCAATTGGTGCAAGCACAATGCTTATGGCGTCTTTAACTTCTGCCTTGCTGATGGTGACGTATTCGTTAATTGATACGCCTGCATTTTTACGTGTGAAACCGTCTATCCTGATTGTATCCCTCCCTTGATCCTCAGAGTAGGCTGGCCAAGCAATTGCAGATGTTCTTCGTTTTCCAACTATTTCAATAACATCGCCAGCTGAAACATTTAGTTTCTCCATAGCGTTCTGGTCTATTCTGGCGATTCCTCTAGCCACATCTCTTTGTTTGGCATCTCCAACCCTAAGAGAAATCTCGGTCACATAGGTCACCTTCACATAATAATTAAGCAATTAATATATCAGAAAATAAAAACCCTATATAAACGTAGTGAACATTAAACTCTTCTAACCATTAATGTTTGAAAGTCACTGATTTTGTCCATTTTTTTCAAGTACGACTCAACTTCGTCTATGCAGCCTTCCTTGTCTTCAGGAAGCAGTATATGAGCGATGATTGCAACAAGTCCAAATGCTATGGGCTCCTCTTCAAATTTATAAACAGTAGCGTATTCTGGAAGTGTTTTTTCAATTTCTTTCTTTAAGACCTCGCGATCAAGCTCTATGTCTAAGGGAAAAATCTTCATTGAAACCATGACTTTTTTCGTCAATGTTGGTCCTCCTTTGATTGCTTTAAAGAAACTGTACTGCTATTTTAAAATTGTGTTAAAAATTCCCTAATCAACATTATTCAATGCGTGTATGGTATTATGTTAAGAAAAATTTTGTTTACATACCTTAACGAACTGTTATCTCAACGCTGTCAATATAGTAAGTCATAACCG
>CAZIFH010000082.1:0-14912 GCA_964539065.1 uncultured Candidatus Bathyarchaeia archaeon
ATATATAACAAATCAAAAACAGTAAACATTTTTTTCTAAAATCCTCTTAAGTCTTTGCTGCCCCAGTACTGTCGGGTCCTTAGAAACCGAATCTTAGCTTTAAGAAGATCAAGGTAGAACTCGTCTTCGTTTACATGCATCTTTCCTAGTATCCTCGAGGCTGTCTCAGGTCCAACACCCTTAACCTGTAAGGCAATTATTGCCTGCTTTCCATAGCTAAGAGTTAAATCAGCTGCTCGACGGGCGTTACTTATCTCCTTCAATTCTTCTTCAGCAAGCTGCTCTTTCTTGATTCGTCTATTAAGAATTCCTTTTAATTTTTCAATTTCTTCTTTTCTTCTAAGGTTGGTCAAAAGCCCAACGTTACATTTTTTGCAGACCGGTTTTTCTGGAAGTTCTCGAACTCGTGTTTCCTTCGTCCAATCTCTGCATGAGAGACAAAAAAGTACAATTTTACGTGTTTCAATCGATCTTTTCATCCGTTCTATGTTGCTGAGCAGAACCTGTTTAGGAGCCATTAATTCAGGAACATCTGCGTACTTAGCTAAGATGTGATGTGCAATTGGTGATGGAGACTTGGGAGAGAAAAAGGTTTTAACTTGGATTTTACCAAATTTGATGGAACTCATTATCTTTTTAACGGACAGCAAGTCAACCTTCTCAGTTATGACTTCTCTAATGGTTTCCTCATAGACAGGCGTGCCTTTGAATCTCTGAGGTAATTTATAAAGCATCTCAGGTCCATCTAACCTTCCTCTTGATAATGCACCGAACCTTTGAGCAACAAACTTCATTCTCTCAGAGAACGGGAAATGAGCATCCAGATATTCGCTGAACGCTTTTTCCACCGCCTCATCATCTAAGCTGAAAAAAATTGAAGGAATCTTTTCAAGGTCGCTGGGCTCAACTTTTCGAGGCGTTTCGATCAAGATACGGAACGCGTCATGCCACCAACCTGTTATAAGTTCATAATCGGAAAGAATCGCGTCAAAAATGCATCCTAAAGTTACGTTAACAGTTTCGCCAAAGCAAGAGTGCACAATAAAATAGTTGCTGAAGCCCTCGACGAGAACAAGGTTGTCTGTTGGAACTGGATAACCTTGTTTAATATGCTCGTTTATCTCGTTAACAATTTCTCGTAGAACCTCAGGGTTGACAGAAAGTTTTTCCGCAACATTTTCCATTACCTTTTTAGGATCTTCCAGTTTTGTCAGTTCATCAGCAATTTCTCGTCTCAGTCTTCCAGATTCCTCAGCAATCTCAACCGGTAACGGTAACAGCTCACCGTCCCAACCTGGATCTGCTGCAAAAGGGTCTTCAGCTGGAATCACGTAGACTTTTCCTGTTTCATCTTCAATTTGAACGATTCGCCAAACCTTCCCTGCACAAAGGAAATTAAGCCCAATTCTGGCTCTTAAAGCCATGAATTCTTCACCTACAATGCCTATTTTTACGTCTGAAACCACATCAATTACTGGGTAACGTCTTTCATCAGGAATCATAGACAAGTTGTTGTAATAATAGCGTCTCGTTCTTTCTGTTTTGCCCAAAACTTCTCCTTCCAACCACACTTCCCTAAGAGAGTTGAGGTAGTTAACTACTTCAAGAAATTTATCTTTTGACAAAGTCCGATACGGATACGCTCTGCGAACAATGTTGTAAGCCTCCTCAACTGTGAGTTTGCCTTTGTCCAGTAGAATCCCCACAATCTGATGCGCCAAAACGTCCAATGCATTTTCGTGGAAACGAATCGGTTCTGAAAGGTTCATGTATGCTCGTCTAACTGAAGCTACAGCCTCCAATGTGTCGTCTGGAAAGGCTGTAATTATGGTGCCTTGGGAAATTTCGTTCAATCTATGCCCGCTTCTTCCTACCCGTTGTATAAGGTTGGAAACGCGTCTAGGCGAAAGGTACTGCACTGTAAAGTCGACGCTACCTATGTCGATTCCTAGCTCCAAAGTGCTGGTACAGACGAGAGCTTTCAGAGATCCGTTCTTGAACTTTTCTTCTACGGCTATTCTTTCCTCTTTTGACAAAGACCCATGGTGAACCGCCACATCATTAGATATTTTTCTAAGATTATGCCCAAGCATTTCAGCGTTAGTTCTACTGTTGACAAAAACTAATGTCGAAACATGTTCATTCACAAGATCTAGAATCCTTCTTATCCGCGCTGCAGCTTCAGGAACAAGGTTAAGCTCTCCCGCTAAATCATAATCACGTTGGTCAGGCACAGGACACTCAACAGCGTATTTGTAACCTTTTAGTGAGAAGCATTCAATAACCTTTATTGGACGATCAGTTCCAGCAATGAAGAAAGCAACTTCCATTGGGTTTCCAACAGTTGCGGATAATCCTATTATCTGAAAATCGTTTCCAGTTACTTCTCTTAGCCTTTCAAGTCCAACGGTCAATTGAGCTCCACGTTTCTCTCCAGCAAGATTATGAACTTCGTCTACGATAACGAATCGCACATTACTAAGATTTTTCCTCATAATCTCGCCTGGAAGGATGGCTTGAAGGGTTTCTGGAGTTGTCAAAAGCATGTCCGGCGGCTTTAAGGCTTGTTTTCGACGAATATTGGCTTCAGTGTCTCCATGCCGCACTTCAACAGATAAACCAAGAAGTTTCGCCCACATTGAAATCCTTCTAAACATGTCTCGGTTCAAAGCTCGAAGAGGCGTAACGTAGAGGATTGAGATTCCTTCTTTTCGGGGAACCTCGAGGAACTTAGAAAAAACTGGAAGCAACACTGCTTCAGTCTTCCCACTTCCAGTAGTCGCAACAAGAAAAACATTTTCTCCATCAAGAATAGCCGGTATGGCTTTCTCTTGAGGCTCGGTTGGCTCATAAAGTCCCATCTGAAACAACACTGAACTGACTTTTTCATTCAAAAGAGAGAACACACAGTGTCCCAAGAAACGCTACCTACCGGTATCTCAGCTGCACTAAATCAGATATATTCTTTATTTTTAGACTTTATGGTTCACGTTCTTAATATGTTTCAAAAAGTTTTTGAAAGCAATCTTAAACCCGTCTGCAAAATTCATTTCTCCAGTCTTTATGTGATGTTTAATGTCTTCTATACTGAAAAAGCCTCCTTCGGTTATTTCCTTAGTATTAAATTTAACTGGTTCGCTGTAACGGCAAATATAAAGCATTGAGATTTCCCGTTCGTTTTTTGTGAAGCTTTTAACTTTGCCTAGCCTCAACAATAAAGCGTCAACGTTGAGTTCCTCTTTGAGTTCTCTTCTAGCCGCCTCATCGTAGTCTTCGCCATAGTCTACGTGCCCAGTAGCTGAACCCGTGAAATAGCATGGATAAAGATCCTTAGATAACGACCGCTTCTGAAGAAAGACTTCGTTTCTGTCGTTGACCAAAAAAATGTAAACCGAGCGGTGAATCAGCCTACTGTTTGAGTGGCATTCCTGTCTCGTTGCTTTCCCAACAACTTCATCGTCCTCATTCACAACATAAAAATATTCATCCATCCTTTCTCCACTCCTAAAACAAGGCCATATGACATATTTCTTTTACGGATTAAGAATTCGGTTTAAACTCTTTCGCGTCCTTCTGAATAGTGAAATTAAAAGAAGTTTTCCGACATGTTACAACAACTTTTAATAATATTTAGTCTATTATGCAGTTACAGCGGCGACCGCTATTATAATTTTTCGTTTTCCACTCATTATTTTTCCTAATATAAACGTACATTCGATAAACGTACATTCGTTTTCTCTGTCTTCAAAAATGAAGCATTAGACGTGTATAGCCTTGTTTGCGACGGCTTTTGCTGCTTCCATAAGGGCTTCGCTTATAGTTGGATGTGGGTGAATTAGATTGCCGATCTCTTCAAAGGTGCATTCTAGCTTAATGGCTAACGTGGCTTCGCCTATTAATTCAGTAACACGAGGACCAATTAAATGCACCCCAAGAATCTCACCTGTTTCTCGATCGCAAACAACCTTAGCGAATCCTTCAGTTTCGCCAAAAGTTATTGCTCTGCCGCTTGCCTGCAATGGAAACTTTCCATATACAACCTCATATCCTTGTCGCTTGGCTTCATCTTCAGAAAATCCTACGCTAGCTATTTCAGGTTCACCGTATACGCAGACAGGAACAGTTTTATGATCCATTATTGTTTCATATCCTAATATGTTTTCAGCTGCAACTATGCCTTCTGCATAAGCAGCATGCGCCAACATCATATTGCCTGTTACGTCTCCAACAGCGTAAATGTTTAAAATATTGGTCCTTTGATGATTGTCAACAACAATAAAACCGTTTTTGAGTTCAACACCAACCTTTTCTAAGCCTAATTTAGTAGATACTGGTGGCCGAGCGTCCATTATAAGTGCTTTTTCAGTTTCAACATTAATTTCTTGCCCTTCTATCTTGGCTTCTATTATAACCTTTCCGTTAGCACCAGTTTTAACAGATTTTACTGAAGCCTTTGTGTAAATTTCGATTGCTTTTTTTCTAAGAATCCTTTCGTAATTTCTGCTAATATCAACATCAAATGTGGGAAGAAGGTTTTGAGACGATTCGAAAATTTTGACATTGGTTCCTAGCATCTTGAAAAAAGATGCAAACTCGACTCCAAAAACTCCGCCGCCAATCACAGCTAGACTCTTCGGGCACTCCCTAAGGTTTAATGCACCTCTGCTTGTCAAGATTTTTTCTTCATCAACCACTGTATAAGAAGGCTTAGGCTCCTCTGAACCTGATGCTACAATTATATGTTCGGCGGTAAAAATTTCTTCTTCTCCAGTAGACTTTTCGACCAGAATCTGATTCTCAGAAATGAATGACGCTTTTCCCTTAATTAAAGTTACCTTGTTCTTCTTTATTAAATATTCAACACCTTGAACTAAGCGAGTAACCACAGCATCTTTTCTAGCCATGATTTTTTCAAAGTCTATTTCAGTTTTCCTTATATTTACGCCGAGTTCTGCGGCGTTAAATATTTTGTTTAACAATGAGGCAGTGGCTAAAAGCGTTTTTGTGGGGATGCACCCTCGGTTTGCACACGTTCCACCCACAATGTCTTTCTCAAACAAGACAACAGATTTTCCTAGCTGCGCACAACGAATTGCTGAAACATAACCTCCTATACCTGCACCTATCACTGCAACATCATATTTCAAGTTTGTCATTCAATATTCACCAATAGAAAATTGAATTTAGAAAACCTTGTTTTATTTCTTTTTATATTACCCCCATTTCATTATTTTTTTAAGATGCTATATAAACGTTTTAAAGATTTACTAGAATTAAAAATATTCCTTAGGAAGGAGTCAAAAGTACCTTCAAGGCCTTTCGTTCTTCAATTAAATTGAAACCGTCTTGCCACCTCTCAAGCGGCAACTTAGAAGTTATCAAAGGCAAAATTTTTATTTTTCCAGAACTAAGAAGGCTTAAAGCTCTTCTCCAGCTTGTCCAAACTGTTCCCCAAGAACCCTTAACATCAAGTTCTCCTTCAACTATGGAATCAAGATTAATTTCAACCGGTCTTCCTGTAAGCCCAACTAAACCAATTTTTCCACATCTTCTAACCAAGTTTAAGGCTTGTTTTCGAGCGGCAGAAGAACCACTTGCTTCAAACACAACGTCTGCTCCTAGCCCGTCGGTAAGACTTTTCACTATTTCGACTACATCTTCAGTCTCAACGTTTATAATTAATTCTGCACCTAAGTTTCTGGCAATTCTGAACCGCTCCTTATCTGCACTTACTCCCGTAAGAATTACTTGCGTTGCACCAGCAATTTTAGCTGCTTGCAATGTTACAAGTCCGATTGGACCAGGTCCTAATACAACTACGATATCTCCTGGCTGCACATTAACTCTTTCAAACACTGCATGGATGACACAGGCGACGGGTTCAGCGACGGCTGCTTCTTCTAAAGAAAGATTTTCAGGAATCTTGTGTAGAATCACAGCTGGAACTGCTACATACTTTGCAAAAGTTCCGTCAGCTTTATGTACACCAAGAATTCTTTTTTGTTTTCCTATGCATCGGTTAGCACGGTTAGTTCTACACATTATGCATACACCACATGGAATCGTAGCAGGAGACGTTACACGATCTCCTATTTCAAAATCTTTCACGTGTATACCTTTTTTGACTACAATACCCGAATACTCGTGACCTAAAACCACTGGAGGAGTGTAAAACGTAGAATCATGATTTATGTGAATATCAGTTCCACAAATCCCAGTAAATTTCACTTCAACAAGCACTTCATCTGGCTTAACATTCGGAATCTTAATGTCTTTCAGGATAACATTTCCAGGTCCACGTTTTGTTTTTACAACCGCTTTCATTTGTCTTTCCAACCGAAAGAATTACAACGTATTATGATTTAAGAATAAATAAAAAGAGAGAACAATTGACAGTTAAATATAATTCTATGCGATGCTGAGTTAATTGACAAAAATCATATGAACAGGGTTAGATTAACATTTTGTGTTATTTTTAACTACCTTAGGAGTTTGAGAAACGAAATGGAAGAATGGAGATTCATAGATAACCACTCATCAGATGAGGCTGCTATTAATTTAGCTATTGAGGAAGCTATATTCAGCGAAAAAATTTTGGGCAAAATGCCGCCTACACTACGGTTTTGGCAAAGCAAACGGGCAACCGTGGTTGGTTACTCTCAAAGTGTAGAGGCCGAAGTCAACCTTAAGGTTTGCATAAAAGAGGGAGTAGAGGTTGCTCGAAGACTCAGCGGAGGTGGAGCTGTTTATCAAGATTTGGGAAACCTGAATTATGCTATAACAATTGAATCAGATCATTATCTTGTTAAAGGTTTAGATGTCCCTCAATCATTAAGGAAGCTTTGCCTAGGAGTTATCATAACTTTGAAAGCGTTAGGAATAAACCCCGCTTTCGAGCCGCCGGGCAACATTCTAGTTAATGGTAAAAAAGTTTCTGGAACCGCTCAGGCAAGAAGAAAAAATGTTATTCTGCACCATGGGACTCTATTGGTAAATGCAAATTTGGATTTACTTTATAGAGTGCTTAATATTAAGAACTTTTCAGATACCACAAAAGGAGTTACAAGCAAAAAAAGTCTTGTGACAAATCTTGCAGAAATACTTGATCAACAAATGTCAATGAAGAAAATTCAGGAATCTTTACAATATGGTTTTGAAGAAGCATTTGCAGCGCGTCTAGTAAAAGATTCTCTTAGTCAAACAGAAAAAGATTCTGCAAAAAATTTGTATGTGAAGAAATATTCGAGAAGAGAATGGGTCTTTTTGCATTAAACGTGTACTTTACATGTTGCTTTAGATCCTTTGGCTTTAATTTAATTAATAAGACCTCCTCATGATTTAATAAAGAAGGTGATGTCTTGAAAGGTAAGATGAAGGCAGCAAGATTTTATGCCCCAGGAAAGATTAAGCTTGAGGACGTTAGCATTCCGAAAATTGGTTCTGAAGAAATTCTCGTTAAAGTTGAGGTTGCTTTAACTTGTGGAACGGATGTAAAAATGTATAGACGTGGTCACCCAAAGGTTACGCCTCCAATAACTTTAGGTCACGAATTTTCTGGAATAGTCACAGAATCTGGGAAAATGGTGAACCAGAAATTTAAACCAGGTGAGCGTGTGTCTGTTGCTAACTCCGCGCCATGTAATAGTTGCTTTTTCTGCAAAAGTAGAAAGCCTAACCTTTGTGAGCATCTATCAGAAACCCTTATTGGATTTAGCGTTAATGGTGCCTATGCCGAATACATCCGTGTTCCTGCATCGATTGTTAAACAAAACACCTACGTTATATCAAGCAACGTCTCATTCGAAGAAGCAGCGTTGCTCGAACCATTAGCTTGTGCAATTAACGGAATTGACGCTGCAAACGTAAATCTAGGTGACACAGTTCTGATTATAGGCAGTGGACCTATAGGTCTTATGCATCTTCAACTAGCTAAATTGAAGGGGGCCTCAAAATTGATTGTATCCGACACTCAAGCAGAACGCCTCAAAATCGCTAGTAATATGGGTGCAGACTTTGTGATCAACGCTTCTTTAGAAGATCAGGTAGGTCGCGTTAAAGAGTTAACAGGCGGTTTGGGAGCAGACGTAGTTATTGAAGCGGTAGGTCTTCCTCAAACGTGGGAACTCGCTTTCCAAATGGCTCGAAAAGCGGGAACCATACTCTTCTTTGGTGGTTGCCCTGCTGACACTAAGATTTCTTTTGAAGCTGAAAGAATTCATTACGAAGATTTAACATTAAAAGGCATTTTTCATCACACACCTATGTCTGTCCTCAAAGCTTTCAAACTTATAATGAGTGGTAGATTTAATGGCAAACCACTAATTTCTGAAAAGATGCCGCTTTCAGAACTAGAGACTGCATTGCTTAAGATGAGTCAAGGAAAATGTATTAAAATAGCGGTTGAACCATAAAAAATATAGGCAATAGAAAAGTAATTAAGTAGGTTTAGGCGTAAATTGAAAAAACGGATGGTTAAATGAAATGCCAACTGAGGATAATATTTTAGGTAAATTGAGAGATGCTATTGTCAACCTTGATATTGATGGAATAAAAAAAGCTTCCGAAGAGGTAATATCTGCTGGAATACCAGCATACAAGGCAGTTATAAATGGAATGGCAAAAGGCATGGAGATTGTCGGTCAAAAATACGAGAACGGCGAGTACTTTTTAGCTGAACTGATTATGGCTGGTGAGACAATGAAAGAAGGAATGAGTGTTCTCGAACCATATCTCAAAGCTGGAGATATAAAATCTGCAGGCAAAGTTGTCATCGGAACAGTAAAAGGCGACTTGCACGATATAGGTAAAAATGTCGTTACAACATTGTTAAAGGCTGCAAACTTTGAAGTCATTGATCTCGGCGTTGATGTTACAGCTGAACAATTTGTTGAAGCTGTGAAGAAAAACTCTCCTGACATCGTTGCAATGTCAGCTCTTCTGACGACAACCATGATAGAAATGGAAGGAATTGTTCAAGCGCTCAAAAAAGCCGGTCTGAGGAAGAAAGTAAAAATCATTATTGGCGGAGCACCTATAACGCCTGAATACGCGAAGAAAATAGGTGCAGATGCAGCGGCAAAAGATGCTGTTGAAGGCGTACGAACCTGCACAGAATGGATTAAAAATAAATAGAAATATTTGTCTATATGTGTTAGTCCGCCCTCAAAAAAGTGAGGTTAATAGTTTATTAATTCTCTTTTTATTTTAGTATTCTGTAGATTCAAGCCTTGTACGATACAATACTTTTCCTTCGCCAATAAGACTGTAGCGGTAGCCGCCAAGAACTACTGAGCCAGAGTTACGGATGCGTTCTGTTAGGTAAGGATCACTCTCGCTTGGCATCCACTCACCTCCCCCGTTTTTGGCTTGTTTCCAATGCGTCTTTAGGTGCGATTCATAGTCTGCTTGATTAAAAAACTGGCATGAGCAATATCGACACTTAATGACTTTCACATGACCACCTTGATTACATCATTGCATTCCAAATGTCTTGTAGACAATATACCTTCTCATTTTTAATCTTTATTTTATATACTAGTTGTTTAAATGCGCCTCCAGGCTCTGATTTAAAGTTATGAAATCGGCAATTAACTTTTTCTATCTTTAGATAATTGAAGTGTACACATAAGAATCGAAGTTTTGTATTGCGGTAGTTCCAACCCTTTGACTCATATACTTTAGTCGACATTGCCACCGGTAAAAAAGAGAATAAGTCTAGCATAGACAAACATTCCACGATCCGTCAAATACCAATTTTCAGCTCTACAACTGTAGACGAGTTAAGAGCATCGATCGCAAAAATTAAAAATGCTACACCAACAAACTTGAATTTTATGTCTCTCCAAGCCTACACGCCATGGAATTTGAAACGTTTCAGGGTTTCATATTTAATGTAGACTAGTCGACAGAAAACATCTTCCTTTCTTATGTCTCAAGTTAGATCCTTTATTGCATGAATTTTACCAACTACAATAAGGGGTATCTTGTTAAAAATCTTCACAAACAGAACCACTCCCAGTTGCACTGTCAGAGACATCTTAAGGAACAATGTACTGTTTCATTATCAGAGTAGTAGATTTTGAAGTATTTCAGATTCAGCTCAAATTTCTATGAGGATCTCTCTAACTTTCTCGCTCAAACTATGTTTTCTGGCTTGATCGTAACAATCGTCACCCTCATAATTATAATTATTGCAAGAAAAATCAACAGTATCTGAAATAACAGTGGCGATTAATCAAAATATTTACTATTAAGCTTAACACCAATTAGTGACTTCTTCTAAGAAAAATAGCATTCATTCTTAGCTTCAAACAATTATACACTTTTATACCAGAAAAAATATGTGGCGGGCCCGCTGGGAGTTGAACCCAGGATCTCCGGCTCCCCTCAGATTTGTGCTTTAGAGGGCCAGCGCGTTATCCTGGCTACGCTTCCCGAACTAAGCCTTCTCGGCGTTGTTTCACGGGCCCTTTTCTCATCCCAGCTGGGCTGTCTAAATTTGGTGAACACTTTGATTTAAGTTTGACGTCAAGATTATAGTTTTTAGTGGTCACTGAAGTTTCCATTACTGTATCAGCGAATTTTTCTCAAAAATAGGATAAAAACCATGCCTAACAAGGCTAAAACCGCTGAAATGAAAAAGGCAGGCATATAGGTTCCTTGATAGGTTCTAAAATAGCTCGCCATGATTGGACCCAAGACGCTACCTGCGCCATATGCAGTAAAAACGATGCCATAGTTTACTCCAAAATTCTTACTTCCGTAATAGTCTGAGGTCAAAACGGGATACAATGCTAAAAATCCACCGAAACATAAACCGACAAGACAAATTCCTGAAAGAAAGATTGTTTGTTCAGATATTATACCAAGAATTAAAAGAGCGAATGCGCTTAACAAAAAACTAATCGACAAGGCTTTTTCCCTTCCAATACGATCTCCCACGAACCCCCAAAAAATTCTGCCCACAGCATTGAATCCTCCAAGAATAGAAACAGCTAAGGTTGCATCTAGATCATTCATTTTAGCTATTTCTTTTGCTACTTGTTTGGCTTGACTTATTGTCATCAGCCCAGCGTTGGTGCCGAACCAGTAGCTTACCCATAAAAGTATAAAAGGCAAAGTTTTAATCATAACTTCAGGTTCACATTCAACACTGTTTTTACGATTTATTTTTGATGTGATCCAGCCTGTGGGCGCATAATCTTTAGGTGGATTCTTAAGAATCTGCGCCGAGGCTACAGTCAACACCATGAAAAGCAGACCTGAAACCAGAAAATTGGTTCGCCATGAGTAGATCATTATAATGTAGTTCCATAACGGGGCAAACAATATTGATCCTCCCCCAAAACCAAATACAACCATTCCAGTGACAAGTCCCTTCTTATCTGGAAACCATTTACTGCAAGTTGCGATTGGTGCGCCATACGCAAATCCTATGCCGAGACCTAAAAGTAGACCATAATTTACATAAAGCCAAAGCAAAGAGCTAGTGTAACTGGACAAAATCATTCCTAACCCAATCAAAACTCCGCCTATACTTACTGCCGTTCTAGGTCCCTTTTTATCTTGCAGTCTGCCAGCAGGTATCATTGAAAGTGCAAAGGTTAGAAGGGCGAGTGTGGAAGCAATCGAGGTTTCAATTCTTGTCCAATTAAACTCTTTTTCAAGAGGAGGAACAAGAATGCTGAAGGCGTAAACTGCACCTAAGCAAAGATTGATTACGATAGCTGCCACAACATATCTCCATCTTGCAAGCCCATATACATCATGTTTTATTTTTGCGTCTGCCATGATTGGCACCAACTTTGCTATAAAGATTCCTTCAAATGAGAGTTTGCATATAAATGTTAACCTACTTGTTTGGCGACAAGAAAACATTAATGTGTCAAAATCATTTATGTTTAGTGCAACATGATATACAGATATAGTTCAGAACCCGAATTTTACTAATGGAACAAAGGGTACCTTTCAATTTCTTTTATAGATTTTTATTTTTTTGAATCTCCTTGTTTTTTATTGGTTAAGTCTTTATAGTATGAAAAAAAGGCGTAACTATGATAAAGACATGAAGACATAAATTTTGGCTTCTTATTCCGCTTCATGTTGAGTGTAATTCCCACTCCAGTTTAATTCTGTAACATATCTGACAGGTTTAGTCCTCGGCAATAACAAGGCGTTCGCAGGGATAAACAGCAGATTTAAAGATGCATCAATATACTTAAATTCTAATGCAGAATGACCTTCATAGATACCTTTAGCTTAAGCTATGACTTGACAGAATAGCAAAACTAGATATCGGAGAACGAATCTCATCTTAGAATAATATAAGACAACAAACCATAGAAACGTTCTAGCTTTCATCAAAACATCCAATAATAAAGAAATAACATCACCCCTCTTAGAAAAACATTTGTCCATTTAATCTACTTCCAGTTTAATAAGAGTTTAAAGACTCAAAAAATATAAATTATAAAACTATAAATTACGTACCATAACATTTACGTTGAGGTCGCTTCTTTTGATCAAGAAAGATATGGTAACTGAGAATAAACGACGTAGAAGAAGATTATCTGTGCCTTTCAAATCAAAAATATTTGAGGTTGTTGGACCATACGAGATGCGGGAACGAGTAGAAGAGATATCTTATATCGAAGAAGATTATGTGCTTCTCGAAACTAGGCTGACAGGAGTCTGTCATGCTGACCTAAGATATGTAAGCTGCTTACGACCGCCTGAAGTTCTAAAACAAAAGCTGCCGCTATGTGTTTTCCACGAAGGAGTAGCTAAAGTAATCGATGTCGGAGACTCTGTTAAACATATTTCTAAAGACGATCTTGTAGTCATAGTACCTAACATTCCTTGTTACATACATAACAAAGAAAAATACCCTGATATTTATCGGGCATGCAACTCATGTAAACCTGAAGGTGCCGGTGAAAATCTTTGCGAAGATGTAAAGTTCATTTCAAGTAATGCTCCTGGGCTATGCCGTACGTATCTGCTACATCCTGCCAGCTGCGTTTTTCCAGTACCAAATGACGTGCCAGAAGAAATCGCGGTGTTATCTGAACCATTATCAGTCATAAATCGAGCTTTGAAAAAAGTGGTTATCGAGAAAGATCGCTGTGTTATAGTGCTTGGTGGCGGATTTATGGGTTTTATCACAGCTGCAGTCTTGTCCGAAATAGTTGGCGTATCTAAATCCAATCTTTTTGTAACAGACATATTTGACCACAAGCTAGACAAATTCAAGGAATTTGCGACAACTGTAAACACAAAAGAATCGTTGATTCCCAACGAAATGATCTCATCATTTAATGTTGCCTTTGAATGCGCTGGCGGCAGAGCTGCAATCGCCACAATTGACCAGGCAATATCTCTATTACACGCTGGGGGAACTTGCGTCCTTATCGGTGTCAGCGAAGATAAAGTGCCAGTTGAAACCAGAAAGATTCTTGAGAAAGGTTTAAAGTTGATAGGGACTACACGAAGCGCGGCAATTGATTATCCAACTGTTTTAGAGTGGTTAAAAAATAAAAACTTCAGAAGTCTACTTCAAAAAGTAATTTACCCGCATAAATTTCTAGCGGAGAACTGCGCGTCTATAATTGCTGCTTGTCGAATAGCTGAAAACCCCGAGACGCATGGAAAGGTTATAATTGATTGGCGACAAAGCCAAACAAAAACTTAAGGAGCCTGTGTATGGATTGAAATGTGCAGTTCTCGAACATCCAAGAATCATGCGTATAAAAGAAAGAGAGATGCCTCAAATAGGTGAGGGTGACATACTGGTTAAGGTTGCTGCATGCGCCGTCTGTGGAACCGATGTGAAAAAGTACTTTCTAGGTCATAGCCTCATAAAATCTTACCCAATCGTGCCTGGACATGAACTTTCAGGAACGATTGTTGAGGTTGGAAATAAGGCGCGAGAATTTACAGTTAAAGTAAACGGTGAGCATGAAACACGAACCTTTAACGAAGGCGATCGGATAGTTGTAGCTCCTGTTATTGCATGCGAAGAATGCATAAATTGCCTAGATGGGCGACCTGAATACTGTAACTCAAGAGAAGACTTTGGATTTAACTATGACGGTGGATTCGAAGAATACACAGTAATCCCCCAGAAGCTGTTGACAAAAAAGATATGTCCAGTTATACCTGTACCTGATAAAGTTCCTCTTTATATGGCAGCACTCTCAGAGCCTTTTGCATGTGCTTTACACGCTCACATGAAACTTTTCAGACCAGGAAGATGGGACAAAAAAGCATCCAGATATGGTTTTATTCAAGGAATGGTTGACGGTGACATCGTTGTAGTGATAGGCGGAGGACCACTAGGATGTATGCACGCCGAGCTCGCTAAAAGCGCAGGCGCTGGCATGGTTATAATAGCTCAACACTCCGAAGGTAGACTGAATATAGCGAATGAATTAGGAGTGGCTGACAGTGTCATTCTTAACAGGACAACTGAAGAAATGGTTGAGGCAGTGAACAAATTAACTAACGGTAAAGGAGCTGACGTAGTCATAACAGCAACTAGCAGTCCATCTGCACAAATCCAGGCACTTAAGATTGCTAGACAAGGAGGCGCTGTAAGCTTCTTCGGAGGGGTTAGCAGCGATACTGTGGAATTACCTACTAACAAGATTCATTACAATGGTCCAATTATCACAGGCACTAGTGGAGCTTCGCCGTACCATATACCTATAATACTAAATCTTATGGCTGAAGGCAAAATCGACGCGACAAAGTATGTAACTCATCTATTAGGACTGCATGATTTGGAAAAAATTCTTCTTCTTAGCGGTGTACCATCTCTAGAAACAATTCAAAATATAATTACCAGCAATGGCAAAGAATTCTTCTCATTCCTAAATGACAGATCTCTTAATGGATATCAAACTATAGAACAG
>CAZIFH010000083.1:0-2776 GCA_964539065.1 uncultured Candidatus Bathyarchaeia archaeon
ATAATGAAGGTTTCCTAGAGAGTATTTTCATGTTCTATACTTTCGTCTGTTCCTTCTTCATCCGTGTCTTCTAAACCTTTTTCAGTAATTTTGAATCTAACTGGAACTTCAGGGAGATATGGGCTGTCGATTACTCTAGCAACCCTTACACCTTTCGTTCCTTTTCGTAAATAGATTCGGTGGGTACAAGCGTGAGCCATTATGTTCCCTCCTGCTGGTCTATTTGGGTCTCCGAAGAAAGCTGCTGGATTAGCTTGAACCTGGTTGGTGACAACAACTGCTAAATTGTAAGCTTCGGACAACCTTATGAGTTTATGAAGATAGAGATTCAGTTTTTGTTGTCGTTCTGCAAGCGTTTCGCGCCCCATATATTCTCCTCTGAAATGGCTGATCATACTGTCCACGACAACAAGTTTAATGTTGTTTTCTGGGCAAAGGGTGAACAGTCTGTCAATTAGAAGACATTGATGGCTACTGTTGTATGCTCTTGCAACGAATATGTTCTCTGCTACTTTCTGTGGGTCAAGCCCGTTTAATGTGGCAATTTGGTATACTCGTTCGGGCATGAATGTTCCTTCCGTGTCGATAAAAGCAACCTTTCCTTCTAGTCCACCTTGTTCTTTTGTAAGCTGAGATGTGACAGAAAGCATTAAGCACAGCTGTGTTTTTCCTGAACCGAATTCGCCTATCAGTTCTGTTAAAGCCTGGGTTTCTATTCCTCCACCTAAAGCTTCATCCAGCTTCTTACTTCCAGTTGTGCATTTATTCATTGTTTTTCTTTTTTCATAAAACTCTTGAGCTGTTTTGAAGTCTGTAGCAATCATTTGCCGAGCGGCTTCTTGTATTTTGAGAATTGTGTTGAACCCTATGTTTGTTTTTTCCAAAATTTCACGTGGCGGAGTGACCGCGATGGCTTCTATTGTTGTGTAACCTAAGGCTCTTAGCTTAGCAGCTGTGGCTGAACCTACACCATTTAAAGATTCAATGTCGTCTGACATTTAATCGTACACCCATTCTATATTTTTATATGAAATTGCCTTCCAGCATTTGTGGCAAATTGGAAGGAGATTACCCTTGTACATAATATACAAGGAAATATTCGTGTTTAAACATTGATCGTTCCATGGGTTCATACAAATTTCTCCTTGAAAGTTCTGTTCGCTTAAGAGTACCGTTTTTTTTGTTGCGTTCTGTCCTAACATGAACGTCTTTCTTGTCATTTACTTTCCACCATCGTTCATTTAAAACTCGATCGATCAATATTTAAAGTCTCAGTGAACGAAAGGGGAGGGGGGCATGCGTGGAATATAGATAATTTATGTGAAATACAGTTTTTTCGGAGCGGTATGTTATTTGAGTATATTGTGTTTTTAGTTCAAGCGATCGCAGAAGATGTTAGAACAGAAAAATCTCTTTTAGATACTGATTAATGTTTTTCTTCTTTTTTCTAATGCATTTTTCGATAAAAATCTTTAATTATTTAAATATCGGTTTAAAATATCGGCGTTAGGATACAATTTTCAGTCCTTTATTCAGAAAATTCGCAAAATAAGCCTAGAATGAGATTTTAATAGTAAGAGAGCCTTAAAGTATCATCTCTTTATTCCAACTACTACGTACAAACTGGCGTATCTCTCATCGTTTGTGTCGAAAATGCGCGGGCCTTTAATGCCCAGAATTTTCTCTTGTTTTATGACTGTATAAAATCGCGAAATATAATTACTAACTTCTCTTGGGTTTTTATGTTTAATTCTTCTGAAATAGGCATCAGGCTTTTCTATCTCTTCTCTAAAATACTCTGACGTAGGATTCAACATCATCACCAAAACTTTACCGCATGGCTTTGTGACTCTTGCCATTTCCCTTATGGCTTTTTGATAATTGTCTATAAATTCTAAGGTTGTAACAGCGAAAACAGCGTCAAACATGGAATCATTAAACTTCAAATGTTCTGCGTTGCCTAGAACAAAAGCTTTATCACTTCGCTTTTTCGCTTCTTCTAGCATTTCTTTAGAGCTGTCCAAGCCGATGATATCGAGACTTGGAAGATTTTGTTCAAATGAACCTATACCACAACCTATATCGAGAATCGCCTTACAATCCTTTAATTCGTTACAGATGTATCGAGCTTCTTTTTTCATCACTCTTTTTCCGAATTCGCTATCACAGAATCCGATAAACTTTTCTACGTCAGTGCTCATCGTAATCATTTTGACTAAACGCTTATGTCTAATTTGCGGCTTGCAACAAGAATACGTCATCCTCAAAATCTTGAGTAGTTGTTTCTTTAAATGCCGCATTTTCCACCAACTTATTAATCTTTTCTTTCACAGACTTTTCGCCATTTGAGGAGTGTTTCTAAAATGTAACGACTTTATCACTACTCTTTATTATTTCATATAAATCCTTCATTGTAGAGAGTGGACACATCTCTGATCCCTTAGACTGGCGAATCTTAAGGCACATACCACAGGCAAATATTTCTCCGCCATTATCCATTAATGTCTGCATCTGTTCTGTCACCTTAAATTTATCTGTGTCTAGAGACTCACATTCCACACCTTTGCCGAGTAAGAATACTTTTACTTCATCGCCTTCTTTCTACGCAAAATTTCCGAACCGAAAAGCGTTCCATACGGTTTCTGAATCATTCGAATAGATCACGATCACTATTTTCATGGTTTTATCTCCTTAAGATTCTTAGCATAGCTGAAGTAGCATAAATCTCCACCTATATGACCCTTTTTGTTTCCTCGTTGCAATCGATCTCCAATAG
>CAZIFH010000084.1:0-5317 GCA_964539065.1 uncultured Candidatus Bathyarchaeia archaeon
TAATAAAAGAATTTAATTTATGTTTCCTTAGAAAATAAATCAAAGATTCGACTGTGACCAAATCAGCTCACCTACTATTCATTCAACTAAAAGTTAACAATAATAATCACACTTTCCACCATTATATATATTACAATGTAAGTATTGATTAAAAGGGAATGAGAGAATGCACGCGAATAAAGGTCTAAAGATTCTCCAGATTTCATTGGCATTTTCAGTTCTCACATCGTCATTTTTTATTGCGTGTACAGCCAGTTTTATTGTAGCACAAGAAAATGAAGAGTATATTTACTATGGCGTTGTTCCGGCGAAAATCTACAGGTATATTCTTGTGGATACGAACGATCCTAATTTAGGCTGGCAGCTTGCCAATTTTTCAGTTGTGAACATGCGAACTACTGTCTCAACCGTTGCTTTACTCACTATTGTAGCCTCAAGAAACAACACCAATGTTGAAGTGTACAATTTAGTTACTGATGAACTAATTTTCCAAGGGATGATAAATGACATGGAGAAACATTATGTAACTTTTGCAAATGGCACAGTTTTCAAGGTGGTTTCAGACCATCCCGTTTCTGTCTTACTTCTTAATATAAACGGGCCGCCTTACGCTGGTGCCATCCAAGGTCCACTTCCTGATACTTTCTATCAGTCGACAGACGGTTTGTATGTTGGTAAAAAATTTGTTTTCATGGCGTCTGCGGGATTAAGTAACCCGGATTATAGGCTTGTTGGCAAAGAATTCATGTTGTTTGCATTAGAACCAAGCACGGTCACAGTGACTAGGGATGACGGTGACAGCAATGAATATTCTCTGGATGCTAACTCTTATAAGAGTTTAATGTTGTCAACTTTCAGGGTTTACAGAATAGAATCAACTGGTAACATCATGGTACAATCAGGGATAATCGAAGGAAGAGAGGTTGATAATCCAATAAATTGTTTCTATGTTCCAAGCGCTGAAGGAGGATTCTTTGGTAAAGTTTTTTATGCAAGAGCACCTAAAATTGGAAGATACTCATGGGATATCATGAGAGATTATGGCTACCGAATATCCGCAATTACAGATACAAAAGTGGCTGTCTTTAATCTTGAGACAAAGGAAATAATTGCTGAGTTTACAGTTAAAGGCGGAAAAGGAATAAGTATTAGGCCAGTAGCAGAAGCAATAGCTGTACAAAGTGATAAACCAATATTATTCCAGATGATCCATAATGGCAGTATTGGAAGAGCAAACGATTATGGTATAGGAGTTACCTTCCTTAGTGTTCGACCTAACGAGGATACTCCGTTATACCTTCCCGTGGACTCACAGGTTGAGGCTTACTTTTTTGCAAGTGATGAGACTCAGATAACCATAGACGACCTACCATTTACGTTATTAGCTGACTCCTACCATCTTTATTCTTCACCAGGAACACATATAATTAGATCGGACAAGAACCTCATCGTACAGGTTAACCATTGGCCTTTGGAACCTGAAAATCAAGGGCTTCAATTTAGTGGAACGATAATACCGTGCATTAACACCGTACATCTTATCCCGGATGTTACATTTACTCCATTGAGTGCATTTCCTTTAACTTATATTATAATCGGAGGCGCTGTAGCTGCCATTGCGGTTGTCGTGGTATTTCTGTTAAGAAAGAAACGTAGCTAGAAATACCGACAAATTCTTTTAGGCATAAGCTAATATTTTTTTTCTTTGCAAATGCAAGCATGTATCCAAGCGTGACAGTTTGGGCAAGTGGGGACATTTTCCCCGCTCGAATAACCTTTTACTATATTGGGACCCAGTATCACGAACTCTTTTTCGCTGTACCTATTATCAAGGGATATGCACACCTTGATTATGTTGAGGTTTTGAACCTTTGGAGCGTAGACGAGGAAACGTTTTGGTTCAATCGCGTCTTTTATAGGTTTGACCTTCCAGCCTACTGGGGCATCCAATGTAACATCTGCTTCTATATCCTTGCCCTTTTGTCTTAATGAAACTCTTAGCATCTTGTAATTTGGAGAGAATATCTTCAGTAAAGTAGAAGCCTTTGGTACTTTGAAAAACATTATAAAGCGAAAACAAAAAAAGAATGGGATTTGCAAGAAAATGTAGAGATATCACCAGCGTGCGAATGGTTCGAACCCCGTCCCCGCATTACAGTCCGAACCCCATGAGAATTTTTTTCCAAATTGACAAAGGTTCTCATTTTGTTTTTTTACTTTGGTTCGTTAAAAATTTTCGGAGATATATAAATCAGATTAACTGGAACAAATTCATTAATCTTTTTTATTCTTAAGTGAACTGAAATCTAGGCGCCATGGCTAAAAAATATAGAAAAGGGAGATCTGAAGGAGGCCAATGTATTTTTTCTTAGGCTTCGCCTTTGTAGCTAGTGTAGCTTACCCATGGTGGTTGGATGTCGTGTTGCCAGTAGATGCATAATAGTTCTCCGCGGTGGTGGATTTCCTCCTCGACCACATGGATTAAGATGTCTTCAACTCTGTGCCTGTGCGTCTTTTTATCCCAGCCCACAAACTCGAGGACGCCCTTGAGCTTCTTGTCCGTTAGTTTGTTCAAGTACTCGTTCGTTTCAGCCTCAACCTTGTCAACATAGTCATGTATGTCCTTAATACTTGTGAACTTACTGAAAGGAGTTTCCCAGATTCCTTCTGTGCTCTGGTTAGCTAACCGTCTGATCCAAAATTGTTCAGATTGTAGGCTGTGTATAAAGATATCCCGGATGGATTCGAAGCTTGCGCCACAGTTCTCAGTTACGATTTCCCAAGATATTTTAGCCATGCTTTCAAGAAACTTTCTGCGGCAATACCAATTGTAACCAAACAAATCTTTGATATCCAAAGGTATCACCCGATGATATTGTTATACACCCCCTAATATAATTTGGGAGAATCAGCAGCTAAAAAAAGAAGTTATATGAAAATGCCAACCCCCCTTAAAAGACATGTTCGGAGCTATTCGAAAAGTTCAATCCAGATCCCGTTAGGGTCTTCAATGTAGGCCCATCGAAAGCCACCTGCTTCCATTTCGAGGACGGTTGGGTATCCAGCTGTTTTAGCTTCTTTCAAAGTCATGTCTATATTGTCAATTTTAAAGGCAAGATGATCCAGTCCTTCACCAACCATGTATTTAGTGTTAAACGGGCTGTTTTCATCATAATAGTTCAGTTCCAGAATGAAACCGCCTTTCTCACATTCCAGGTAAACAACTGTCCTTTTGGTTTGCTCGATTTTGTTTTTACCTACAACGTTCATACCAAGTATTTTTGTATAGAAGTCGATGGACCTTTGCAGGTTCGTTACACGAATTCCAACATACATAAATTTGGATTTCATAGCTGTCATTCCACATTTTATAATACTTAAATGTGTTTTCAAGAATATAACGCTATAATATTTCGTGATGATGCTAACTATTAAGAAAATTATAACTTCATGAAATTTTCATGTCAATGTTGAAATTTTATCAATTTAGTACTTAACAAGTCTTCTATCATATCTTTTGTTAATTCTATAAATTCACGAAAAACACAATGGCTTATTCTATTCTGCGCTATATTTTTCCAGATACTTCTTTAGACATTGTATGTAATGATTATAATGCTTGAGGGGAACCTCGGGTGGTATGCCATGGTCAACTGCTGGAAGGTATCCACCTTCTTTTAAAAGATATTGAAGCTTGTATTCGAGCTCCTTGTCTATGGCTTCCTCCCCTTGAATGAGCGCCATCTTATCGATGTTTCCCACCATCCTCAATTCCTTAGGATACTTCCTACTAAGCTGAACAGCGTCGTTTCCAGCCATAACCTCTAGAGGGAACGTGCCATTTATGCCAGCTTCCAGCCATAATGGTATTATTAAATTAACATCGCCATCGCTGTCTACGAAAACTAGGTCTACACCGTTTTTCTTAAGGAGACTTGTTTCTTCCTTATATCTTGGAACCATGAAATCCTTTATGTGCTTAGGAGATGCAAGTGGTCCATTCCTATAAGCCATGTCCTCACCCAACATGGCAAAGTCTATTTGACAGTTCTCGACTACAAGTTCCAAGACCTCAATAGTGAATTGAGCTCTAAACTCCATCATGTCATGGATAAGACCAGGATCTTTATACATAGTAATTAGAAAATTTTCTAAGCCCATCAGCTCCCTACACCAGCTAAAGAAGCCAGAGACATCTACATACACAGGATTAGTTGTTGTCGCACAATGCTCAATAAGGTCATCTCCCCAACCAATACCTAACCTTCTAGGATCACTGGGATCAAACCGTTTCTTTATTTCTTCCCAGTCTTTTCTGTTTTTAACTGGAAAATCCAGAAACTGAGGCATACCCCATTGAAAGATGCCTAATGAGGATCTTCTTTTGAAGATTTTCTTTTTCACTCCGTCAGCATCTCTTACAATAAGATATTGGTCGTCCTCAAAAAGCGTCTTTTCTGGGAAAGGAGGTATCATGCCTAGGTTTACTGGAACACTTTCAAATGTAAAGTTGAAGCCAAAATAATCAATAACTGAAGACCACGCCGGTAATCCTTCTGAATACCATCTGTTAGCCGTTATGGTCGCTTCGCCGGGTATATTGTAGCTACCTCCGCCCATGTTTGGTATGAGAGGAATTTTGTCCACTTTCTTAAAGTTCATGACGCCCATGAAACGTTCACGATTGTTCAATGTAGTCTCCACCGATAACAATGGCTAGCTCCATCTATTGTTAGGTGGATGCCAGCTGATTTGTACTTCGTAGCCACCATCATATATATTATGCCAATTTATTGTGGAACCTATGATTTAACTTCTGACAGTATTTCTAGGATGGCTCTCGCTGCTAAGGAAACCGTGACTCCACATGTTTTATCTTGCAGATACTGCATTTCCACCAAATCAAAACCAGCAACCCTCCCAACAAAAACTTTCTTTACCAATTCTGAAAACTCCTGAAAAGACAATCCATCGTGTTCTGGATGTTCAACGGATGGAGCTATGGAAGGGTCGAAAAAATCCATGTCCAAGCTTATGTAAATCATAGAGTCTTTACAAAAATTTGCCAATCTTTCTTTCACTTTTGACATGTTTTTTCTTATGTCTCTAGGCGTAAAATGTAGGATTCCGTTCTCTTCTAGATATTTATAATCATCATCGTCACATGATCTCATGCCAATCAAACAAACCTTTTTCTCGTTGCCAATTTCGCAGAACCTTCTTAGCCAAGTCGCGCAGTTGTATTTTTTAGGTTCTTGTAGGCTTAGAGGTTTAATAGAACAAGCAACTCTTTCATCCATATAATACTCTTTAATAT
>CAZIFH010000085.1:0-4879 GCA_964539065.1 uncultured Candidatus Bathyarchaeia archaeon
ACCATCTTGGGCTTAAAAGAACGAACACTACGACGTGTCCGAACAACATCAAAAAACTCCATTATCGATTTGACACCTCATTCTAAATATTTGATTGTTGCAAAAAGTATTTTAAAGCGTTACGATTTTTCTATTTTTGTCAAAAATGTAGTATATTCTTTAAATCAGAATAAAATAATGTGAAGATCCATAATTTAAGCATCTGAGTTGTTCTTAAAAATTTAAGATAGAGTTAAACTAACTATCTTATAGAGGGTGGAAATGCTGGATGAACTTTTCGACTTAGATGAAGGGCACATCCAAAGAATAATCAGCCAACACAACTATAGAAAAGTTCTATTTCAACTTCCAGAGGGACTTAAACCCATAGCTCCCAAACTGGCTGAAACTGCAGAGAAGGTTGGAGTCCAAGTCATTATTTCAGGAGATCCTTGTTATGGAGCTTGTGACCTACCACTTTACGAAGCTAAAAGCCTTGGCGTTGACCTCATCATTCATTACGGCCACTCTGAAATTATTAAGCCAAAGTTATCTGTACCAATAGTTTACATAGAGGCCAAAGCCAAACTAAACATTGAGCCAGCGGTGGAAAAAGCAGTTTTTCTTCTTAAGCCATGGACAAAAATTGGGCTGGCAACAACAATCCAGCATTTAGACAGACTTGGGCAGGCTCGAAAAATTCTTGAAAAAGCCCAAAAAACAGTCTATGTTGGAAACGTGGGATACAATAAACATCCAGGTCAGATACTGGGATGTGACTACGCCAATGCAAAGGCAATAATGGATAAAGTTGAGGCCTTCCTTTACATAGGAGGGGGACGATTTCATCCACTTGGACTTTACCTTGCCACTATAAAGCCCACTGTAGTCGCTGACCCCTTCGAAAACACTGCATATATAATTGATGGAGAAGCCCAAAAAACAATTCAGAAACGGTGGGCAAGTATCAACAAAGCTAAAAACGCGAAAAACTTTGGCGTAATCATTGGACTTAAGTCTGGACAAACAAATCTGCAAATCGCAAAGAACATCAAGGAAGAAATTGAAAGAAATGGAAAAAAAGCAGTACTGCTAGCTTTACGTGAAATCACGCCAATCGCACTTGAGCAGTTTCCAACTCTGGATGCGTATGTGAACACAGCATGTCCAAGAATTGCGCTTGACGACCCTTCTAGCTTCACGAAACCTGTTCTCACAGTAGCAGAGATTTATGTGTCTCTTGGGAAGACCGATTGGCAAGAACTTCTAAAAAAAGGTCTTTTATGAATAGATTAAAAATATATTCTTGGTCAGAAACAATTATGATGAAAAAGAGACACCTCGCAATACTTTTGTCTCAACTTTCCCCAATCCCAACTCCTAAACTGAGATGGGAAGAATACACTTTAGATCCTGAAGCTGCATCTAATATGATTTATGTTGCTTCTTGGATAAATGGTGACATCAAAGATAAAATCGTGATAGACTTGGGTTGTGGATCAGGTGTTCTAGCAATTGGAGCGATGTTGTCTGGAGCCAGAGAAGCTGTCGGTATCGACATCAATCGGGAAGCTGTTAAAGCTGCAAAGATGAATGCAAAAAAAACAAGCGTCGAAGTAAGTTTTGTTGCAGGCGACATTGAATGTATAAAAGGAAAATTTGACACGACATTAATGAATCCGCCATTTGGCACTCGAAACCGAGGAACCGACTTTTTGTTCCTCATAAAAGCTCTTGAAATTTCAGATGTTGTTTACTCTCTCCATAAAGCTAGTAGTTCAGTCCGAGAGTTTCTTAAAAGAAGTGTTCCAAAAATTGGTGGAAAAATTGACCAAGTACGCGAAATGGATATTATCATTAGCCGCACATATAGTTTCCACAAGAAAAAGAAATACAAGGTGAAAGTCGATCTGTACCGAATAGTGAGAACCCAACGAAAATAAGCGGTTTCCCTTTTTTTGTTTTGGCCATAGCAAAGCTAATATGTGAGCTTCTAATGGTTTCTTTAAGGGTAAGCTGAAACCAAAATAAAAGATGAGCCAATTATGAGTGGAAACAGGCAAAGCGGACAATTTGTTGTCCCAGGGCAAAAACTAGGCGTCATCGAAGAGTTCATAGCAGAGCAGGGAACATACGTTAAAGAAGGCATTATCTACTCAAAAAACGTTGGCTACATTCTTATGGATCTAGTTAATAAAAAAATCTCGGTTTATGCCACAGCGAGAAACTACAATGTTCCAAATGTTGGAGCCACAATCATTGGCGATGTCACAGGAGTTCAAAGCTCAACGGTGAATGTCCATATATCAAAAGTTGGAAACAGATTTGTATTTAGCAATTTTTCAGGCATTATCCACGTCTCGGATGTCAGCTTCGATTACACGGAAAACATTTTTGATGCGTTCAGACCTGGGGATCTAGTTAAAGCTAAGGTTATCAGCGACAAAAACCAGATTTTTCATCTTTCAACTAAAGGCGACAATTTAGGTGTCCTTTTGGCGTACTGTTCATACTGCGGTACAATCTTGACTTTGAAAAGAAACGAGTTAAAATGTGAAGAGTGTGGACATGTTGAGAGGAGGAAACTATCTTCAGAGTATGGTAAAAGAACGTTATAAGAGGTAGAAACAATGCAGTTAAAGGTTCTTGAGAAGAAAGATAACGAATTGAAATTTGAGGTTGAAGGTGAAGGGCATACCTTGTTTAACCTGTTAGAAACAGTTCTTTTAGAAGACGAAAAAGTCGAGTTCGCAAGCTACAACATCCCTCATCCTTTAATACCAAAAACAGTTGTTATGATCAAAACAAGTGTTGGAAGAAAACCAGATGAAGCTTTAAAAGAAGCTTGCGAAAAAATCCTACAAAGAGGTAAGGAACTTAACAAGGCTTTCACTGAAGCACTTAATCAAAGAACAAAATAGTTTTCGCTTCGTTAATCCTTTTGCTAAATCTTTTGATAAAAAATATTTTTATCCAACTTTTAAGCCAACAGCCACTCCTTCAAGGAATCTTCCTGCAAAAAAAGGAAGGTTCAATACAATCTGTGTTAAAAATGATGTACTTGGACTGACTGATTGCATAAGGGTCTTCATCACTTGGATCAGCTTATCGTAGTTTATGCTGATGATGCCTTCGTAACTAGATAGATGAGTATAAGAGCTTCTATTCCGATGAGGATCGCGACAAGCTTTGTTATTTTTTAACCGCATATCCTACAAAAAAGAAGTACGCCGCCGATTCCAGGCTGATAGACAAGTAGAGTTAAAACCTCGCTCATAAACATCTCTGCCCATGAGTGTAAACTCAATTATTTGGTTAAGATTCAACCATTTTAACCTTTTCTACTATTGTTTTCAACAGTTTGCAGAAGGCGTTTTCTAAGTTCGCTTCTTTTTCTATTATCTGAACAGTCTCATCAAAAGAAACAAGGTTGTTAAGCCAAGCATAAACGATCAACGCCTCAGCTGCGTCAGCCTGTTTATGCCGATCAGTTCTTGAAGGTAGCCATGAGCGTAATCCAGCTTTCCGAACAGCTGTAGCGAGAGTTGAGCTGTCAACTTTTCTGCCTATAGGTTTACGTTGCTTTAAAGAAAGAGCTAAAGAAAAAACAAAATTTACGTAGGCATCTCCCAAGGATGCTAAATTGTGATCCAGTAGTACCGCCTGCAGGTTTTCATGGTTCAAGAAAAAACTTCTTGTTAAATCAAAACGCATGTTAATTGGCATGGAATCTCCTCAACAGAAGGTTTTTAAGCTCTATCTAAAGGATAAAGTTTTGTTTAAACAAGAGCTTTCATTTTATGAATCTAGGAGTAATTTCTTTTTATATCTGGAGGTCTGAAAGATATGACCTATACAATCATACTAAAAGTAGACTGGAAAAAACCGGAGTCTTCGAAAATCAAGGCTGCAGCAGAAGTTATTCTGAGGGGAGGTCTAGTAGCCTTTCCAACAGAAACTGTCTACGGCTTAGGAGCCAACGCAATGAACGAAAATGCAGTCAAACGGATATACGAGGCTAAGAAAAGACCTTTAGACAACCCGATAATTGTTCATGTGGCCAGCAAGAGGGAAATCATACAGTTAACTAAAGAGATCCCCTTAAAAGCTGAAAAACTCATGAAAACCTTTTGGCCTGGACCGCTAACTTTAGTGTTGAATGCTTCAAATAAAGTTCCTAAAGCGACAACTGGTGGACTAGGCACAGTAGCTGTAAGGATGCCCAACCATAAAGTGGCTTTGTCATTAATAAAAAAGTCAAGAGTGCCTATAGCAGCTCCAAGCGCTAACCTGTCAGGGAACCCTAGCCCAACTATTGCAGAGCATGTAAAAAAAGACTTGTATGGAAGGATAGAAATGATTCTAGACGGAGGATCAACGAACATAGGTTTAGAATCTACAGTTCTCGACCTTACCGTTGATCCACCTCAAATTCTCAGACCAGGTGGAGTGTCTTATGAAGAACTGTTGAAAGTGCTTGAGAAAGTTGAGGTTCACCCAGATGTTTTAGCTGAAAAAAGAGTTAGTCTTGATAAAGTTCCGTCTCCTGGTATGAAGCACAGGCATTATGCCCCTAAGGCTGAGATGATTCTTGTTGAAGGAACTGTTGAGGCTACTGTGAAAAAGGTGCAACAGATTGTGAATTTCCATATGAGAAACGGAAAAAAGGTTGGAATCTTAGCTACTGACGAAACTGAAAGCCTATACAATGCAGATGTGGTCAAATCTATGGGTACAAGGGCAGATATATCTATGGTTGCAAGAAACCTTTTCAGGCTACTCAGAGAGTTTGACGAGGAGGAGGTGGAGATAATTGTTGCAGAAGGCCTTCCATTTGAAGGCTTAGGTCTTGCAGTTATGAATAGACTTAGAAAAGCTTCTGGTTACAAGATAATGAAGG
>CAZIFH010000086.1:0-2874 GCA_964539065.1 uncultured Candidatus Bathyarchaeia archaeon
ATTTCTTAATGCTCTGTTAGCCTCATTTTTTGTTGGGTTTGTAAATGTTGCTTCTGGTTGAAAACTTACGGTTGCTGCAACACATCTTGAAAACTTTCTGAAAAGAGATGCGAGGGAATTCTCAAAATCATCGATTGTCTCTACTGAGGAATTGACTGTTTTTTCAAGGCCTTTCAAACTTGGTCTTTCAATGTTGCTGATCAGCGGGTCAAGCCTAAGTGCACCTATAAAGAGTTCCTGGTCGTACTGAAGTTCGGTGTCTCCCTGTGTAAGAGTTAAAAAGGTCTTCTCAATTCTGGCTTTTTTAGTCAAAATCCACTTGTATCTGTCAGCAATCTTCAAACCTTCGTAGATTGCATTCAGAAGATCGTTCAAATTTGTCTCATTAATTTCGTCATGTTCAAAACTGTAAAGTTCCTTTAACATTTTAGTAAAATACCAGTATGTTGAGGTATTTCTGATAAAAGGCAGATATTTCAAGACGTTTCTAGCTGCCTTCTCAACTGGCAGTTCGGAGGAAACAAGTTCAAGAGGCATGCCAGCTGATCTTAGCTCGGTCACTATATAATGGTAGAACAAAATATCCCTTGGATTTTGGGCATGAGGATGAAAAGCATTTATATGAGAATGAATGTCAATCAACGGGATTTCGTCAATAAACTTTTTTAGTTCTAAAAGAAAACTTTTCATATATGCAAATCTCCCTTTTTAGTAAAATATTAATTTTATACAACTGATATATTTTGTGTTTAGGTCTCGGGGGAAAAAATGTTATTGTATAACGAGTGAAAAATAATCATTTTTTATATATAACTTAAAACTGAATGATAAGAGAGCGTAAACCCATGAAATTCTCCTTTGTAAATCCTGGACCTAATGAGACTCGTCTTGAGGGTGAGAACATGATGAGTGCTGCATGTCCTCCCCTAGGGATTTTGTATTTAGCTTCAACGTTGAAAACCGTAGGGATAGAAGTTTCAGTATTAGATCACGCCGCAAAAGGGATATCAATAAAGGAAGTTACTGATTGGATCATAAAGGAAGATCCTGATGTGCTCGGCTTATCCGTTTTGGTCACTTCTAGTTTAACGGCGCCTAGAATCGCAGAGGAAGTTAAAAAAAGAAACTCCGACATCATAATTGTATTCGGAAACCATCATGCAACTTTTAATGCCGAAAGAATTCTTAAAAAATATCCATATGTCGATGTGATAGTTAGAGGCGAGGGTGAACAAACATGTTTTGAACTTGCAGATCGCTTGAAAGAAAATAGGGGTATTAATGACGTTTTAGGGATAACTTTTAGGCACAATGGCAAAGTTGTTTCGAATCCAGATAGACCGTTGATGAAAGATATTGATATGCTACCATTTCCACAGAGAGATTTGTTAGACATAGAATACCACAATACAACAGTGGGAATTAATGTAGCACCAAAGAAATTCACTACTTTCCTTTCTTCTCGAGGATGCATTTTCAGCTGCCGCTTTTGCAGTTGCACTAGTATTGCTAAGAATTGTTGGAGAGCAAGGTCAGTCGAAAACATAATTGATGAACTTCACCTCCTAGCAAGCGAAGGATACAAACAAATATTATTTGTTGATGATAACTTCACTTTAAACCAGATGAGAGTTATCGATCTTTGCCGAAGAATAAGAAAAGAAAAGAAAAGATAGACATCGAATGGTTTTGTGAAGGAAGGGTCGATCTGTCGTCGTATGATATGTTTCTGGAGATGGCGAAAGCAGGATGTAGAATGATGTATTTTGGGATTGAAAGTGGTACCCAAAAAGTTCTTGATTACTATAATAAGAAGATAACGCCGGAACAGTCTAGAAAAGCTGTGAAAAAAGCAAGGAAAGCAGGGATTGACCTTATTGTCGGTTCTTTCATTTTAGGTGCTCCTAACGAAACTAGAGTTGACGTCCGAAAAACACTTGATTTCGTAAAAGGGTTAGACATTGACATCCCCCAAATTAATATCTTGAGTGCAGTTCCTGGTAATGCTATATGGGACGAGTTAAAGGAGAAAGGAATATTGGATGAAGACAAGTATTGGGAGAAAGGGTGTTGGATTTCGGACATATATCCATATGCAACATCTCTTAAAGATTTGAAAGAGATTATTCAAGATTTCTATCATGATTATCTTTGGTCTCCGAAGTATGTGATGAAGCAAATAAAGCTTACATTAAAAAGTCAATATAGACTTAATGTTTTATTTGACAGTTTGTACAGAATTAACTCCATTATGGATAGCATTTCTAGTTTTGTATCGTCATAAAAACTAATATTAGATAAGTTTAGGAGGTTAATAGTAGACAAGATTTTACTTCTATAACCCAATCTCTCAAAACAATTCACAGATATAGATATATAGATTTTAGAATTATTGACTGCAGTTAATGGAAACATAAAAATAAGAAAAGTTTGGGAATAAATTTTAATAATAGTAAAGTTATAACTGTACTATCGAGGTGAATCGTTTTGATTCTTCAAGAAAAAAAAGCTTCATCTCCTTTCACCTTAGCAATTACAGCTGTCTCAACAGCCTTAGTATGTATAGCAACTATGATTTTTTCAGTCTACGTTCCAGCAACCAGAGGTTTTTTCAACATAGGAGAATCAATGGTTTTTCTCTCTGCTCTCCTCTTCGGTCCAGCTGTTGGAGCTTTCGCTGGCGGCGTGGGGTCAATGCTGGCAGACATACTTCTAGGCTACTCCTACTATGCTCCTGCAACCCTAGTCATTAAAGCTTGCGAAGGATACACTGTTGGTTTTCTAAAAAGTAACAAGCCAAGACTCGATTCCAAAATCAGATGGAAGACTTTCACAATTTTTCTCGGTGTGCTAGCTGGTTCGGTGCTTGCAACC
>CAZIFH010000087.1:0-3884 GCA_964539065.1 uncultured Candidatus Bathyarchaeia archaeon
GCTTGAACCATACCGAATCCTTAGAAAAAAAGCGTGCGAGTTAAAGTATCATGCTTTTGTACGTAATCCATACAATAAAAATGTAGAGCTTTCTTTAAGGCTTATTGGACCAGAGGGTTGGAAATCTAACTCACGAAGCATATATGTCAAAGCGCGGGCAGAGACGTCAGTAGAATTAAGCATCACCCCTCCAGAAAAAACAAAATGTCGTCGTCAACCAATTGCTTTAGAGCTAACTATCGGTGACCATTGCTTCGGTCAGGTCGCAGAAGCTCTTATTACCATTGGATACGAGTTTTTCTAATAAAAAGTTGTAGACCTTTGAAAAACTTGCTTTTCATTTTTGAAACTACATTTTTATGTAACTAGCATAAATAATGTTAAACGCGATCCTTGATTACTTAAGATAATGGAACTTGCCAGCGCATCATTCGTTTGACAGAAGGAACCACTTTAAGATGTTTATCGAATCATATAAAATTTTTAAATATATATGAATAAGCTTTTTTCGATCAGTGACTCGTGTTCGATGCAAAGATTAGCATTTAAGGGCCCTTCATTTCAAGAACACTTAATGAATATATTTTTTAATGTTTTCATTAGATGTTTAAATGTGTCTTATAACATGTTTATGAGAAACCTTTAACTAAAAGATCTTGAACAGCCCAAAAAAGAGGATTAAAAAGAGTTTAAGTATTAAATTTTTTAATTTCAGTTGCACTTATTATTTTTGCCATAAATTGGTAGCCATTTACCTTGAGGCTCAACTCCAGTAACTGTACTTCCTGTCCAATGAAATGTGTAAGTTTCTCCAGGAACCAGTCTACATATTTCTTCCTCAGAATTCTCCATATGAAATTGTGTAATACGTTGCTTAAAACGTATCAAGGGCCATGTTAACTCCAGCTTTTCGGCAACTTTAGCGTCTGGAAATGCAACATAATCAAAAGCTGAGCTGCCCCAACATGGCTCAACATGTTTTCCGTCACGTAAAGCTTCAACTTTGTTTCTTGGAACCCATGAAGGCGGACGTATCCAGAAATCATTTTTTACCTTAGGTATTACACATAAATAACCCTTACGTGGCATTCCAGAAACTACCTTTGCTTCTGTTCCATCGTAATCAAACGGCATATTCACCATAATGCCTTTAGAGGTGGTCAGCACCGTGTTAGACCAAGCTAAATAAATTGCCCTCATCGCTGAAGGTGGACAGCAACCAGCCATCTCAATTGAAACCCAATCATCATGAAATTTGATGACACCAGGATGAGGCTTTTCAGAATCGATCTTAAGTACAAGATCATTTGGCATAAAGCTGCTAATGAATCCACCTTCAAGTTCACGCAGACCTTTTAAACCGCGTTCTATTTCGTCTGAGGATTTGTTACTGTTCATCTCACGCCAAATTTTTTCAAATTCAGGCGTCAAAAAGAACTGCGCTTGCACCAAATAGTTACGCACCGTCCTATCCACATAGTCCCAAAAATGAGGTTGACCAGCTCTTGCAAACCATATAGCGATTTCCAGCATATCTGCTACAGCACAGGTTTCGGAATGACTCCAATGATCTGGGTTCCAGTGAACTTCAGGAACCCATCCGGTGTCTAATCCAGTAGCATAAACAAAATCATAAGCCTTCTTTACCCACTCAAGAAAATGCCAATCTTGTATAAGCGAACCTAGTTGTGCTACCCCTCTAATTGCATGTAATTGCGTATGTGTATGACCGTGAATGTGGCCGTCAGACTTGTGCAGATGACCTGGCTGAAGGTCAGAAACGAACCCTTCTGCCATTGCTTTAGCAAAATCAAGTGCCTCTGGATCACCGCAGCATTGCCAATAATGTACAATTGGGCTTATGACAATTGGATAGCAACCTGAGAATGGAGTGTTACTACTGACCTTTTCGTCACTGAAAGCAGCTCCTCCTAAAGGGTAGAATGCGCGTCCAGTATCCCATTGAGCTACGCGTCGAAGCCCTTCAAAAAGACGACGTGCAAATCGTCGATGATCTTCATCCTTTGTCAAGCGATACAGATCTGACTCGCTGTGTAACAACATACCTGTTGTCCACACCATAGCTTGTGGACCTTTATCGACACCGCTGAAACTACAGTAAGGAACAACCCAACACAAATCATCACCAACTTTACCAACTCCAGAACGTACATATCCAATTAGCCTTTGATGAACAATATTCTGCACTTCTTTACCATAGTTCGAGCAAGTCATCTCACGCATAAGATTAAAAGCGATATCGTTCCGGCTTTCTGTATCACCTATTGCGACGGGATCAATATGTTTTGCCTGCTCATAATAGGTTTTCCAACTCTTAAGCTCTAACTGGAGATTAGCTGTTTCATAAGGAGCAAATGGCGGACATAGATTCAGAAAAAACGAAAAACGCGAGTCATAGTTATGATTTGGATCAGGATTTTTAGTTAAGTAATATAGACTTTGCTCAGCCATTCTTACCAAATTAGGTCCATAAGGAAGAGAATGATCACCTTCAGGTAAATACTCCACATCAAAAATTTCACCACGGTATCCTTTGATAATTGAACTTTTGCTGCCCACTTAAATCGCCACCATACAATTTAAATACATTAAGTCTTTGAATAAAGCGTTTAGTATGGCACTTATACTCATAAAAGTAAAATAATAAGTTTTTGTTTTGATTAGACTTGTGAATGCCTCCAAGAACTCCTTTATGTTTCGATTACTGAATCAATAAAAATGTGTTGACAACTCAATTTATCCATGTTGTTTATCCTCAAAGCTAGTATCATATGAATAATATAGTTTTTTAACGTAAAGAGGCTAAAGGATCAAGACGCAGTAAAAACTTAGAGAAACGGTCAGATTGAGATGAATCCATAATTACCTAATCTAATAAATATTACATCAGTAAATGTAATACACGTAAACTCACTCAGCTAATGATAGATATTATGTTTCAAAAGTATTCTATAATAAGATTGATGCAAAAACCTATGTTTCTTAAAAAGCAGATTTAAAGGTCTAGCTATATACAGCATGCTTTTCAACTATATTTGTAATCATTTTTACACGTTGAATATCGCTGTCTGGAGGAACCTGATCTGCAACACCCATTATAAACTTGCGACTTTCCAGATGATACTTTATTATGTTCATAGCCATCCATCTAAGATTCTTTTCAGAATAATGGCGACTGAAGTAAGCTCCAGGCAAACCACCCCATAAAATTATCTTAGAACCTGCGATCTCACGAAGTTTTTCTATTGGAACATCTCCAACTGGCGCTGGCGTGATAGCCTGGGCACAATCTGCATTCGTCTTTTCCATTAACGGAAGAATTCCTCTTAAAGTTCCGTCAAGGTGCATGAAAACATATTTTCCTGCGGCGTGAAGCTGTTCCATCCTTCTCTTATAGTAGGGCACATAGTATTTTTCGAACATCGATGGCGAGATTACATCGCTCGTCAGATTTTCCGCAGCATATATTCCTGGTGCTGGCGATTTGCAAATAGAGTCGAAAACCTGATCGTCTGCCTCAGATATGATCTGGAGAGTTTCCTCAAGTTCCTCCCTCTCCCGCATCATTAATCGTAAAGTGTTGAACACACCTGCCCATTCTACAATCAGCATTTGCAAAGGAGCCCGAGGCGTAATTGAACTAACGAAGCCTATTCCCCTCCAAGTCTTTAAACGATCATGCTGAAGCACGTAATCTGGTTTGAATACTTGATTTTTGTATAAGTATTGGAGAACCTTAAGATCTTGTCTTGTTGCGACTGCGTATTTCACGTGAGCAGTACTTACAGATTTTGGGATAAACTTTTTGATCGAGATAATATTGCCTAGAGGGGTATGATACTTCTTTTCGTAAATTATTACAC
>CAZIFH010000088.1:0-12754 GCA_964539065.1 uncultured Candidatus Bathyarchaeia archaeon
AGAAGAAGGCCTCACAACAACAGCGAAGTTCATAAGAAACTCAGCAAACTACATGATAACCTTCGCCAGACTAGCCATGAAACAGATACACGTACCCTACACCAACAACCTCATAGAACGACTGATGGGAGAGATAGCAAAAAGAATAAAAAACAAATAGATTCACTGGAGCACAACCGGCCTAGAAAACCTGCTCAACATACTCCTCACTAGATACTGCAACAAAGAAAAATACCACAAACTCAAGGAAAAATACTTAAACCATGAACACACATTCATTCACATAGCAGTAACATAGGAGAAAAGTTAACCGATTAACAGACGGCACCAAATATTTACAAAATGAATGTTATACAATTGAGATTACATTATTGTTCACGGATTATTTCTATTGGAGGATTTGGCGTATTCCAAGGCGTTTTAGAGAGATTCCTATGATTGTGGCTGCCACGACGAATACTGACTGTTCAACAAATGTATACGGCATAGCCCAGACGAATGCAATAGGTGGTATATTAAGAATCATAGCACTTAAGATGTTTCCGAAAATGTGGCGAGATATGTTTCCACAATAAGTAGCTGTAGCAAAACCTATTGAAGCCTTCCTAAGATTCTCTGAACTCACGAATTTAGCAATCTTGCTGCGGAGAAAGAGAATTATACCTAATCCAAAAAAATGATATACCACAACCAAGGACGCTTGCATTCCAGAAGGCAGTAGAAACCAAATCATAATTAATGAGAACAATGTTGCGGCTGGAATTTGCCAGTTGCTGGAAGCTAGCATTCCGGCAATGAAAGCAGAGACGGCGGGTCTAAGGGGGGTAAGGGGACCAAAAAGCAATTGTTTTCCAAAGAAGACTGTAAGCAAGTTACCAATTAAGCAACTAATTCCACCTATTTTTGCGCCTAGTAGTATTCCAGTTAATGGTGATATAATCCAGCCGAATGTGAGAAAGGAGCCTGGTATTCCTAAAATCGGGCTTACTGGAACTAGATCTGTTAGCGCGTTAAGTACTGCGAATACAGAAACGCGGGACAAAGCCAACGATTTGGATCTTTTGTTGTTTTCACTTGGCAATCAGTTTTTCATCCTTATGCTTTCTTCTTTTCAAGAAAATTCCCATGTACATACACTCATCTCTTGATATGATAATCTCGTTAGGATCGAAATTGTCTGTGAACTCCACCGGCGCTCCTCGAACTATCACTAGGGGCGTGCTTTCCGCTGCCTCACCCATAACTAAATGGGCAGCTGCAGCCAAATCATCAGCAACATTAAGCCTTGTTATGAGGATTTTCCGGTTGTAGAGATCTAGAGATCCTCTAAAGTCCCTTAATGGTTTAATGCCGGCTATTCCAAGGGCAAATCCCGTGGTGCCCACTCTAAGGGGATTCACTTTGCTATCAACCAAAATTAAGCCAATCTTCTTTCCTGTCTTCTCAGATAAGGATTTCCATATTTTTCTAGCAGTTTCATTTGGATTAATTGACCACAGACACGCAGAGTTTTTCGGAGCATTCTTATGATCTATACCTGCATTTGCGATTAACATGTTGTTTTTTAGAGTTGTTAATGCTTTTGGTACTCCGCCATAGATCTCTTCTGCCTCTCTAAGAACAAGTTCAACGAAGGGTGGTTCAAGTGAATATTTTTTAGCGAGCCTTTTAGCTTTTTTTGAAGGTCTTATAAACTTAAAATTTACAATACGTCCTTCGCTTGTTGCCACTATTTTGTCAGCTAAAAGCAGAATATCTTCATCCTGAATTATGAGACCAGCATCATTGATTGCCTTTAAAATAACACTAATTATGTTCTCTCCTGCCTGAACCAAAGATGTTTTTACAGGTACAACTTCCATGCATCTCACCACTATGTTCGTGTATTCTATGTCTTTTGTCGTCTCCTACCATATTTAGTGATATCATAGAAGGGCATCTCGACAATTTCAGATGGAATTAGGTTCTGACGAATTAGAATGTCAATGCGTGCGCCGATCTTGGCAAGCTCTGGGGTTACGTATCCCATGCCTATCCCGCATTTAAGAAGAGGAGAAAATGTTCCACTTGTCATATTGCCTATCTCTTTTTCCTTAAGAAATATCTTATTTCCCGATCTAGGTATTCCTTTTCCTAAAACACGAATTCCGACACGCAAACGTCGAATACCTTCAGCCTTTTGTTTCAAAATAGCTTCCTTACCGATGAAGTCTTGTTTATCGAACTGTACCACAAAGTCTAAGCCTGCTTCTAGCGGCGTTGTCTTCTCGTCTAATTCATTACCGTAAAGACACATGCCAGCCTCTAGGCGAAGAGTGTCACGAGCACCTAAACCGCATGGTTTTATGCCGTATGGCTGACCTGCCCTTAGAATTGTTTGCCAGAGCCTTACAGCCTTTTTAGCCTCAGCTAGCGGGGTGTCCCAAAGAAATATTTCGAAACCGTCTTCGCCGGTGTATCCTGTCCTTGTAATAAAAGCTGTGAATTCATTAATTGTCATAAAGGTTCCCCAATAGTAGCGTAAGCTGTTAAGATCGGAGCCTACGATAGGCTGTAAAGTACTAATTGCTTTTGGACCTTGAACTGCAAACATGGGTGTTTCTTCTGATATATCTCTAATGGTAACCCTGAAACCTTGGGCTTTGGCATTTATCCACTCGTAATCTTTCCTTCGGTTAGATGCGTTATAGACCAATAGAAAGCTATTATTTTTAAGGCGAAAAGCGACAAGATCGTCAATAATTCCGCCATTTTCATTACACATAACTGAATATCGTCCCTGACCAAGGTCTAAAGGAGCTATATCTCGAGTAAATATATAATTAAGAAAGGCCGTTGCATCCTTCCCTTCGACTATACATCGCCCCATATGGGTTACGTCGAAAACGCCTACAGCTTCTCTGACCGCCATATGCTCTGGCACAATCCCTTCATACCATATTGGCATCTCAAATCCCGCAAACTCTGTGAGTTGACCGTGCTTCTGATGATACTCGAAGAGGTGAGTTCTCATCAATTCCATAAACCTATCCTCTACTGATAACTTTTGGAATATGAAGAATATATTATGCTTAATTAGCTTTTTGTTTTTAGCCTCAAGAATAGTAAAATACATTAAGGACAACCCTCTTTTTTTGAAATGTGATTCAGAATGAAAAATGGTAAAGCTTATTGTAAGGAGGTTTTTCATTGTCTGCAGAAACATCACGAATGGTTCCAAAGTTCTATCCCGCTTATCGCAAGCGAGAATGTTCCAAGCCTCGCCGTCCGGGAGGCCCTAATCAGCGATTTTGGAAACAGATACGCTGAGGGTTGGCCTGGAGAAAGAGTCTACGCTGGCTGCACTTATATTGATCAGGTGGAACTTCTGTGTATAGAATTGGCAAAAAGACTTTTCAAGGCCGAATTTGTAGACACTCGACCGATCTCAGGCGTTATTTCCAACTTGGCTGTTTATACGGCTTTCACTGAGCCAGGTGACTACATGCTTGCTCTTTCTATTCCATCCGGCGGTCACATATCTATGGGAAAGAAGATGCTTGGAGGAACAGCCGGGGCAGTGCGTGGCCTAAATGTGGAGTATTTACCCCTTAATGAGAAAGAATTGAATATAGATGTCGAAGAGACAATTAAAAAAACAAATGCTTTATCGAGGGAAAATCATTCCCCGAGGCTTGTAATGTTTGGCGGAAGTGTCCTACCTTTTCCACATCCTGTAAAAGATCTTGAAAAATACTTTCATGATATAGAAGCAACTATCGCTTATGATGCTGCTCACGTAGCTGGACTGATAGCGGGCGGAGTCTTCCAAGACCCATTAAGAGAGGGAGCTGATGTAATGACCTTAAGCACGCATAAGACTTTACCTGGTCCTCAACATGGAATGGTTCTATCATGGGAAAGATACGCAGAGAAAATTAAAAAAGCCATTTTTCCCGGACTTGTGAGTAACCACCATCTTCACAGTCTAGCAGGCGTTGTGGTTTCGCTTGCTGAGATGTTGGAGTTTGGGAGAATGTATGCGGAGCAAATTGTGCGTAATGCCAAAGCCTTGGGACAAGCTCTATATGAGGAAGGTTTTAACGTTCTGGCTGAACACAAAGGTTTCACAGAATCTCACGTCATACTAGTTGACATAACAAAGCAAGGTGATGGGGGCACCATCGAGAAACTGTTGGAAAAGGCCAATATTATTATTAATAGAAATCTCCTGCCTTGGGACATAAGGGAAGGAAGACACTTCACAAACCCTGGCGGAATCCGCCTAGGAACCTCTGAAGTAACCCGATTAGGCATGAAGGAAAACGAGATGAAAGAGATAGCTAGCTTCATAAGGCGCGTCGTACTAGACAAGCAGCCGGTGGAAAAAATAGCTGAAGAAGTTGCAGATTTCAGAAAAAATTTCCAAACAATCCACTACTGCTTCGATAAAGAAACAAAGGCACACTCATATATAAAACTCTTAAGCAAATAATCAACAACTTCGTTCATCCAGTATAATAAAAAATAATAACTAAATATATTCTCTGTCTATAGGAGTGTGGATCGATGTATCCAGAAAATCTGAGATACACGAAGGAGCATGAGTGGGTAAAAATTGAAGATGATATTGCAACCGTCGGGATAACATTTTATGCCCAGGAAAAATTAGGTGATGTGGTCTTTGTTGAACTGCCAAACGTCGGAAAAGTTGTGAAAAAGGCGGAGTCTGTTGCTGTTCTCGAATCGGTTAAAGCTGTCTCTGATGTTTATTCTCCAGTTAGCGGAGAAGTAATAGAGGTAAATGAATCTCTGACAGAGAAACCTGAATTAATTAACCAGAAACCATACAGTTGCGGATGGATTGTGAAGCTGAAAATAATGAACCCGAAAGAATTGGAATACCTCATGACATCTCAAGATTACATAGCCTATTTAGAGAAGGAATAGTTTTGAAATTTGTTCCCCACAGTGCCAGAGAAGTACAAGAAATGCTTAAGTTTATTGGGCTGAAAACTTTAGATGATCTTTTTACTGATATTGATGATAAGTTGATTCTAAAGGAACCTCTTGATTTGCCGGCGCCAATGTCAGAGCTTGAATTAACAAAACATATGTTGACATTAAGTGAAAAAAACGGCGAGACATTACATAACAGCTGCTTTCTCGGAGCAGGGGCATATAACCATTTTATTCCAAGCGTTGTGAACCACATTATTTCTCGAGCTGAGTTTTATACGTCTTATACACCTTACCAGCCGGAAGTGAGTCAGGGAATTCTCCAAGCACTTTTCGAGTATCAGACCATGATTGCTGAATTGACTGGCATGGAAGTAGCAAACTCATCTGTCTACGATGGCGCAACTGCCCTTGCAGAGGCTGCGATAATGGCTTCGAATATAACGGGCAAGAAAGAAATTTCTATTTCTTCTGCAGTGCATCCAGAGTATAGGGAAGTGGTTAGAACTTACTGCAATGCACGTGATCTAATGCTAAAGGAGGTTTACTTTCGCAATGGTGTTACTGACTTGGAAGATCTTGAAGAGATAGTTTCAGAAAGATCTGCTGCAGTTTTGATTCAGAATCCCAACTTCTTCGGCTATATCGAAGACATGCATAAAATAGAAAGAATTTGCCATGAAAAAGAAAACTTACTGATCGTGAGCATAGTTGAACCCACTTCTCTAGGAATACTAAAACCACCAGGAGAATTTGGAGCAGACATAGTTACAGGTGAAGGTCAATCCTTTGGAAACCCGCTGAACTACGGGGGTCCTCACCTTGGTTTTATGGGAACCAAATATAAGTATGTAAGGTACCTTCCAGGAAGACTTGTTGGAATGACCGCAGACACAAAAGGAAGAAGAGGTTTTGTTCTAACCCTCCAGGCAAGAGAGCAACACATCCGAAGAGAAAGAGCCTCCTCCAATATCTGTACGAACCACGCTTTGAATGCGTTGGCAACAGCCATCTACCTGTCACTTTTAGGCAAAACAGGCTTAAAAGAACTCGCAAACCTATGCTATCAAAAAGCCCATTATGCTTACGATACTATCAAGGAGATTGCAGGATTCAAGCCTATTTTCACTTCTTCTTTTTACAACGAATTCGTTTTAAAATGCCCAGTATCACCAGAAAAGCTCAACAAACACCTACTGAAACACAAAATAATCGGCGGTTTTAATCTAGAAAGGCACTATCCAAAGCTAAAAAACGCTATGATATTCTGTGTGACTGAGAACAACAGCAAAACAGAGATAGATAGGCTAGTAGAAGTTTTGGGGAAAATGGGATGAAGCTAATATTTGAAAAAAGTTCAAAAAAAAGGAAAGGAATCCATCTTCCCAGACTTGATGTTCCAGAAAGAAAGGTCGATATTCCAAAGATCTTTTTGAGAAAAAGAATCAATCTGCCAGAGGTTAGCGAGGTTGACGTTGTTAGGCATTATACTGCACTATCAAGGACAAACTATGGAGTTGACAATGGGTTTTACCCTCTTGGCTCATGCACCATGAAATATAACCCGAAAGTGAACGAAGATGTTGCTAGACTAGCAGGGTTCACTTTTTCGCATCCATATCAGCCAGAAGAGATTAGCCAAGGCTGCTTAGAACTAATGTTCAACCTCGAGAGATATCTATGCGAGGTTACTGGCATGGACGCCTATACCTTGCAGCCTGCTGCAGGAGCTCAAGGCGAATTAACTGGGTTAATGATAATTAAGGCGTTTTTCAAACAGAAAAAGGAGAAAAGAACCAAGATCATAGTTCCAGACTCATCTCACGGTACAAATCCTGCTTCAGCTTCCATGTGTGCCTTCGAGGTTTTAACCATAAAATCGAATAAGCAAGGAAGAATTGACTTGTGCACGTTGAGTGAAATAATGAGTGAAGATGTCGCAGGAATCATGTTAACAAACCCAAATACTCTAGGAATATTCGAAAAAGACATACTCGAAATCGCGAAAATCGTCCACAACAAAGGAGGTTTAGTTTATTGTGATGGAGCAAACATGAACGCTCTTCTCGGAATTTCTAAACCTGGAGACATGGGATTTGACATAATTCACCTTAACCTACACAAGACTTTTTCGACACCACACGGTGGGGGAGGACCTGGGTCTGGTCCAGTGGGGATTAAAAAACCTCTGGAACCTTTCTTGCCGACTCCAAGAATAATAAAAAGGGATGAAACCTACTGTTTAAGCTACGATTATCCCCTATCGATTGGTCGAGTAAAATCTTTTTACGGAAACTTTGGCGTTATGGTTAAGGCATATGCGTATATTAGGGCATTAGGAGCTGATGGGTTGAAGCAAGTTGCAGAAGTTGCTGTTCTGAACGCTAATTATCTTCTGAAAAAACTAAAACCTTATTTTGATTTACCCTATGACCAGCCATACAAGCATGAATTTGTGTTGTCTGGAAGCAGACAAGCAAAAAAAGGGGTACGCACAATGGACATCGCTAAAAGGCTGCTGGACTATGGTTTTCACGCTCCAACCATCTATTTTCCTTTGATCATTGATGAAGCAATCATGATAGAACCAACAGAAACAGAAAGCAAGGAAACTCTAGATGCATTTGCCAATGCAATGAGAAAAATAGCTGAAGAATCTGAAAAGGAACCTAAAGTTTTAAAAAATTCTCCTCACAATACACCAGTCTCAAGATTGGACATGGTTAAAGCATCTAGAGAACCTGTCTTGAGATGGAAAAAATAACAATACCCAATGTGGCTATTTAGTTCGCTTTTTTCTTAATTTGTTCAACTTCTTTCCCTCATAGATTTTATCCAAACTACTCAATACTTTATTTGTCCTGAAATGTTAATAAACTAGTTACTTCTCTGAAACAATTTTTTGATACTGAGAATAATTTTCCTATAGATCCTATCTAGAAAACTTCATAGAAGGAAAATATTGAAAATCTTGTCTGAGGAACTAGATTCTGGTCTAATCATAAAAAACTCTGGCGCCTTGTTCGTCAAGATACTTTAACAATTTTGCTTTCACTTAAAAAGGCATAAAATATAGAAAAACATTGAATCCTGTTCAAGGTAAAATTAATTAATGAGTATTATATGAAAACCTTGAGATGATAGATGACTAATATAAATTACATTGAAAATAGCGTACTTGACAAACTGAAAGAACAAATTATAAAAGCTGCAAAAGAAATGTTTAAAGAAGGACTTGTAAAATCTACTTTTGGCGTTATAAGTGTACGGATTCCTCAAACTAATTATGTGATAATAACACCTAGTGGATTTAGCAAGACACGTATCAAAGAAGAGAATCTATGCATTGTCGATCTCGACGGGAAGCTTATACAAGGCAGATTCAAACCATCATCTGAAACATCGATGCATGTTTACATACATAGACGAGTCCCAAACGCTGAAGCAGTTCTTCATACGCACTCGCCAGTTGCAACTGCATTTGCCATCGCAAGAAAAGAGATACCCTGCGTGTCTACAGAACAAGCCTTTGCATTTGGAGGTAGAATCCCCCTTGTTGCAGAGTATTTTTGTCCGGGAACGATGGATACGAAAAAACTTGAGAGCATTATTCTCTCCCTAAACAAAGCAAAAGCAGCATTATTGAAAAACCATGGAGTAGTTGTCATAGGCAGCGATCTTGAGGAAGCATTGAACAACGCCATTGTCGTTGAGGATATAGCCAAAACAGTTTTGTATTCTTGGATGTTAGGAGGATTGCCCAATGAACTGACACCTGAGGAAATCAACGAAGTAAGGCAGTTTCGAATAACCAGATATGGGCAGTCTCCAAGGAATGGCTAGATTTACTTATAATATAGAATAAAATACTGAAAGCCCCCCGCATAAAAAGCTCTATGTTTCGTTTTTAAATATAATTACTCGAAAAAGTGATTGATTGATATTCGTTCAATCTTTAATTTTTATGCTCTACGTGGTTCTTGTTGATTGACATAATCTATGGATTCGATGTTTCGGCGATGATAAGAAGCTGGTGATCTAGGCTGTATTTACTACTCGCCATTTTAAATCGGCGATAAAGTATTGGTCGAGAAAATATCACGCATAGAATTGACATATGATATCAATTTATGGTTCCGGCTAGCCAGTTTTTTCTGCTCTGCTATACCACAATATATGGCACACTCTTAAGTTGAGGAGTTAGAGTGTGCTTGTATGAAGAAGCCTAGAGACATTGGGAAGCTGAAGTGTTGGTGCATGAGAAGAAGAGGAAAGGGTGTGCCTGTAAGCGAGATATGTGTCGCAGCTTAGATACCTAGAAGAACCTTCTATAACTGGTTGAACCAGTATCAGAAAGGTGGGTTGGAAGGGCTTAAGCCAAGATCTAGAGCACCTCACATGGTTCATAGAACAAGCTCAGACATAATCGAGAATGTCGTGGCTTTGAGAAGGGAGAAAGGGTGGGGTCCGCAAGTGATAGCCGGATATTTGGGGACGAAAGGCGTTAATGTTGGATCAACAACTGTCTACCGTATACTTTGCTGCGAAGGATTCAATCATCCCCTAGAAAAGCCTAGAATCAAGCGAACCTACAGGAGATGGGAGCGGGAGCACCCTAACAGCCTCTGGCAATGCGACCTAAAGATGTTAGGCGGCGAATGGCTCATCACCATCTTGGATGACCACAGCCGCTACGTCACAGGTTCCGAAATCTTCAATGAAGGAACCGCAGAGAACGTGATATGGCTACTCGACCAAGCTGTCCATGAATATTCGAAGCCGAGAGAGATACTTACGGATCATGGAAGCCAATTCTACAGTGTCAGACATGGAGAATCATCCTTCACACAGTTCTGCTCAGACATCGGCATAACTCATATCCTGGGAGGAATCGGCAAACCCACCACGCTAGGCAAAATCGAGAGATGGTTCCGAACCTACGACCTAGAACACGCCAGATTCCAGTTCCACTGGAAATTCATCAAATACTACAACTATGAAAGGCCGCACATGAGTCTAAACTATAAAACACCCGCAGAAATATACTTCAGAAATTTGCCAAATGTTATGGTATAACACAAGCCAGTTTTTTCTGCGGAAAAACTTAAATATCTTCCCTATTTTACTTGTGTTTTGATGGGAGAGTTTTGTAAATGATCATAAAAATAGATCATATTGGAATAGTTGTAGAAAGCCTCAGCAAAGAAATTATTGATTTCTATACTAAGGTATTTGGATGCGAGCAGCCTAGATTTTTCAAACTGAAAAATCCCAACGAAGAGATTGACTATTGCCATATGCGCATAATTGATAATTACATAGAATTACTAGCGCCGAAGAAAGGACCATTTGTTGACTTCCTTAAAGAAAAAGGACAAGGTATGATGGTTGAACTTTGCTTTGAAGTTGATGATATAAAAGAATTCTATGATAGGATGAAAACAAAAGGGATCACGTTAGTGGATTCTGAAGGGAATCCTCTTCCTGAAGAAAAACCATATGCCATGGTTCCAGGTGACGATAATAAATACGCATATCTTCCGAGAGATAGGTCATTTGGGACAATAATTGAAATCATAGAACGATGTAAATGGCGTTAATCTACGGCACTAATAAGGCCCTTGAGATGTATGTTGGTATCGGTGTCTTAATGAATAAATCAGAGTTGAAAACTCCGGCCTTAATACTCGATCTTGAAATACTCAAAAAAAACATATTTTCCATGTCTGAATATCTTAAAAAAGGAAATGTTAGTCTCAGACCTCACATAAAATGCCATAAAACTCCTGAAATTGCAAAGATGCAGATTGCGGCAGGAGCAGCAGGAGTAATGGTGGCGAAACTTGGCGAAGCTGAAGTCATGAGTAACGCGGGTATAAAAAACATAGCGATTGCTAATCAAATTGTCCAGGAACAGAAGATAAAGGATCTGGCAGATCTTTGCAGGCATAACGAGATTTCTGTGGCTGTTGATAGTCCAATGGTTGTGGAAAGGATGGACAATATTGCTGCTAGAGAAGGAATAAATATAAATGCCATGGTGGAAGTCGATGTTGGTATGGGTCGATGCGGAGTATCACCTGGCAAGCCAGCATTAGAAATGACGAAAAAAGTTTCTGAATCTAAACACTTAACTTTTCGTGGTTTAATGGGGTATGAGGGAATGGCAGCATATATAAAATCTTTCAAAGAGAGAAAAAATGAATGTCACCGATGTTACAATAAACTTGTTAAAACTGCACGCCTTATTGAAAAAGAGGGTTATGAAGTGGAGGTGGTAAGTGCTGGTGCTACTACAAGTTTTAGTATTGCTGCCGAATATCCTGGAATTACGGAGATCGAAGCAGGATCATATGTATTTATGGATTTAGCTCACAAAATGGAAGGTGTACCCTTTGATTACGCATTGTATGTTCTTACAACAGTAATAAGCAAGCCTAGTAACGATAGGGCAATAATCGATGGAGGACTAAAAACCTTTTCTGAGACAGAAGGATTTGCAAAAGCAAAGGATATCTCAGGTATAGAGCTTTATAAACTAGATGAAGAGCATGGATACCTTAGGTTAAATGATGAAGGCAAAAAGATTGAGGTCGGTGACACCATTGAATTCATCCCTGCCTACTCATCAACAACAGTAAACTTGCATGAAAGATTTTACGTAACAAAAGGAGAAAAAGTTGAGTCAACTTGGAAGATAGCAGCCAGAGGAAGAGTCGATTGAAAAAACAGTTCAAGAAAACATCATAATCAAGAAATTTAGGGGATTACAATGATTATTGACGCTCACACACACTATGGATACGACTATGTATTTGAAGAAGATTTGTCTCTTGATGATCTCTTGGCAAATATGGAAAAACACAAGATTGACATAAGCATAGTTCAACCGGGAACTGTCCTAGATTTGAAAACAGTGAGAAAACAACACAACAAGATATCGACATTATCTAAAAAAATGCCTGGCAGAATTTATGGCATGGCAAACCCCAATCCTCATCTTCCAAAAAGCAAATACTCTAAAGAATTAGAGAGATGCATTAAGGATCTAGGCTTCGTTGGGGTCAAGCTGAATACATTTGGACATGCTGTCAATCCAAACCTTAATGCGGGCCGAATGGTTTTCGAGTTAGCCTCAAAACTGAACATTCCTGTAATGGTGCATACCGGAGAAGGAATCCCTTGGTCTTTACCTTCTACACTGATACCAATAGCCAAGGAATTTCCAAATATAGACATTGTATTAGCTCATTGCGGTGGAAATATTTTTTCATGTGAGGCTCAATTAGCTGCGCAAATATGTCCTAATATATACTTAGAAACTAGCTGGATACCTAGCCTTACTATTCGCGAATTCTGCAGAAAAATCGGTGCTAATCGAGTAATGTTTGGCTCCGACATGGGGAATAATGTAGCCACAGAACTCGCAAAATATAGAACTATCAACCTTACTAAGGAGGAGCTCGATTGGTGTTTATGGAGAACCGCTTCAAGAGTATTTAAGATAACTACAAGTAATTAGAAGCCATATCTGTAACTTAAAAAGAACTTGTTGTTAGTCTACTACTGATCAGAACTTTCGCAACTAGTCTATGGCACAAATACCTTGTATTCATCATGTTTCTTTACGAATTGTCCAGCCTCAACACAACAAGCCTTATTGATAAGTTATAATGTTTCTGAATGTATGGTTTGTGGTTCTACATGTCGATAAGGAATTTCCAATTTACTAAGTTTTCTGACTTCATCTTCTGAATGTCCTAACCAGAACAAATCCATTTTGGCTTGTCGAATATACTCTTGCGACTGTAAATAG
>CAZIFH010000089.1:0-3977 GCA_964539065.1 uncultured Candidatus Bathyarchaeia archaeon
AAATTGCGTACTCAACCAGGAACCATGATGGCATCTCCGCCTCGTAGAAGGGTAACAGGTACGTTATCCGTCTGTGAGTTGGGAGGTCAAGTAGAAAATGTGTTAGGACGCCAAGCACAACTGAGTAAGATGCCACAACAATCCATCTTGCAGTAAGTTTTTTTCTTCTCTGAAGGTGCCACTCGTCCACGCCGAAGTAGGCTAGGCACTGAGAAACCAAGCCTAAACGGTTGCCACTTGCAAGGTACGCTGCCATGGGAAACACAATCCTGTCAAGTAGGACAACAAAGGCGAGAGACAAAGGCACCAGGTAGACAAGTTCGTGTAAAGAGTGAAAAGTTCGGCTTGGCAACTTCATGATGAAGGGGGAAATAAACCACTGAAGGTCAGGAACAAACGAACCTACACATAGACTTGTACCATCAAACCATTTAGGCCATTTGAGCTTAAGTGGAAGCGCAACTGCCTGATGAGAAAGAATCGCCGAAGGCATCGTCTCCAAACTCCTAACATGTTTTCCTCGATCTTCTAAATCAGTACAATATAATAAATTATTTTGTAAATTAAACTCATAATAAAGATAAAGTTATGGTGCCGCGGGGGTGATTTGAACACTCGACAACCCGGTTTCCGACTTTTTGTTTCTGGGCTTCAGCTTCACCCTTTCACCGCGATTAGACGGCTTAGTCGGGTGCTCTCCCAGACTGAGCTACCGCGGCATGAAAGAAAAAGTATTCTCATCTTTATTTAAGATTTACTTCAAAGAGTTTATGTGCCTAATATATCAGCAATAACAGGGTTTTTAAGAGTTCCAATTTTTTCAACTTCAGCTTCAATGATGTCACCTGGCATGAGGAATCTTGGTACCGGCTTCATGAAAGCTGCCACGCCTCCCGGTGTTCCAGTTGCTATAATGTCGCACGGTTCAAGCGTCATCACTCGGCTTATTTGATGGATAACTTCATAAACGTTGAATAACATGTTTTTCGTCGAAGAGTTTTGTCTTAATTCTCCGTTTACTCTGGTTCGCAAGTAAAGATCATTTGGGTTTCCAATCTGAGATGAAGTCATTATACAAGGTCCTATCGGAGCGAAGGTGTCAAAGCTTTTTCCTCTCGTCCACTGACCATCTTTGAATTGTATGTCTCTAGCTGAAATGTCGTTGAAAACGGTGTAACCAAAAATATGTTCATTTGCCTTTGATGCAGGGATATCCTTTCCAGCTTTACCAATAATTACGCCAAGTTCCACTTCGTAGTCTAATTTTGTTACGAAATCAGGTTTTCTAATAGGTTCTCCAGGACCAATTATCGTGGTTCTGGGTTTCATAAAAATTATTGGTTCATCTGGAAAGGAAGCCTCTGCCTCCTTAGCATGGTCTCTGTAGTTAAGTCCAAGGCATATGATTTTAGGTGGAGAAATGACAGGCGCCTTCAGCGTAACTTTGTTAAAATCAACAATGAAACTTTTTTTTTGCTTCATAGAAATGCACTTTACCATTTCTAACAAAAGTTTTTCAGCCTGCACTCCTAAAGAAATAAGTGAATTGATGTTTTGAGGAACGGTTTTTCCCAGAGTTTCTCCGAGTTTTGGTAAATCAACAATTTTGTCTCCTTGAAAAACACCGTATGATTCTGTTCCTTGGTTTATGTAACGTACAACTTTCAATTTTGTTCGCCTCGAAATTTTTTGGGAATATACAAATATAAATCTTCCACAAAATAATTATTCAGAAAGCTTAGCGCAAAACATTAACCCATAAAGGAAAGGAGCCGAAATTTTAGATATGGAAATTGCTGATGAATCTCAGAAAATGCTTGAGAAACATCCCTTATGCAATAATTGTTTAGGTCGACAATTTGCTCTCTTAGTTCACGGAGTAGACAACCAGGAACGTGGAAGAGTAATAAAGTTTTTTCTCACAATGAAAGGACACTATCTAGCTCTGCAAAAAAACAGGGAAGGCATTTCTCTTCTTAAAGTTCTTGCAGAAAACGGCTCCTTTTTAATGGCAGCGGAGACCCTAAGAAAAATGGGGCGGAGACCAAAAATTGGAGAAAAATGTTTTCTCTGCAAAGGCTGTTTCGAATCTTTGCATAGCCTTGTCGAAAACGCAGCAGCAAAACTACAAGACTATGAGTTTGAGACGTTTCTGGTTGGCGTTAAAGTATCATCTGAAGTTGAGGAAAGAGAAGATGAATTCAAAGCTCAGTTTGGTGTCCAGCATGGCGAAAGTTTCAGGAACGAGGTGAGCCGAGTATTCGGAAAACTTTTTTCAGAATCCACTGGAAAAACAGTTGACTTTATGAACCCTCATATAGTTGTTCTAATCAACCCGTTTGCAAATGACGTGCAACTTCAAATAAATCCCCTCTTCATAATGGGCAGATACCGGAAACTTGTCCGCGGACTTCCCCAGTCAAAATGGTTCTGTTCAAAATGTAGAGGAAAAGGATGCATGAACTGCAACTATACTGGAAGATTGCATCCTGAATCAGTTGAAGAACTAATTTCAGGACCAGTTTTAGAGAAAACTTGCGGCGAAAATGCTTCTTTTCATGGAGCTGGACGGGAAGATGCTGATGCACGGATGCTTGGGATTGGAAGACCCTTCATAATACAAGTTAAGAAACCTCACAAAAGAAAAATAGACCTCAAGGAACTCTGCAGAGTCATCAACAATCAGGCAAACGGAAAAATCAAAGTAGCAGGTTTAAAGTTTGTAAACAAAGAATCTATTAGAACACTGAAGCGGTTGGAGGCATCCCAAAAAACCTACAAAGTTACCATATGTTTCAACAGAAATATATCTGACGATGAAATCAAAAAGCTTGAACGTTCATTGTCGGGAATTATGGTTCTTCAGCGAACGCCTATTCGCGTGTTACGGAGAAGAGCTGATAAGATTCGAGAAAAACACATATATGAGACCAAAGTAAAAAGAATCTCTTCAAACAGTGTCGAAATGAAGATCCGATGTCAAGGCGGACTATATATTAAAGAACTAGTTACAGGAGATGAAGGTCGTACAGAACCAAACGTGTCCAAAATTGTTGATGCAAAAGCCGAGACAATAGAACTTGACGTATTAAACATTTCACTTAAAGGAAGATGAAAAAATGCCAAAATCGCAAGGGCTAAGAAAAAAGACGCGAAAACTGTTTAGTAGAAAACCAAATGAACATGGGAAACTCGGACTTAGTAAATTGCTTCAGAAATATGAGCCGGGTGATAAGGTAGTGATAAACATAGATCCAAGCGTCCACAAAGGCATGCCGCATCAACGGTACCAGGGCAGAGTGGGAATCATCCGTTCGAAAAGAGGAAGATCATACGAGGTTAGCGTTACATTAGAAGAAGCTGTTAAAGAAATCATCGTTCGACCTGAACATTTAAAAATTTTTAGTAGGAATAAAAATGTCAAATAAAAGAGTAATAAAAGTTGACCCAGTTACTACTCCCCATGTAAAAGCGATACTTGAATCTTTAGGAGAAGAAAAACTAGATCAGTTTCAGCGTAGGTCACTGGATTATGCTGCAAAGTTTTCAAAGATGGATGCAACATCAGCTGAGAAGCTTCTTGCCGAGCTTAAAGAGACAGAAATGATGGTAGAAGAGGCAGTTCAAATCGTTAATTGCATGCCTAAATCCATAGGTGAACTGCGGGTTTTTCTTGCCGGTGGACGGAGAATTGTGGAAACTTCGAAGCTAGAATCTGTTTTGAAAATTTTAGATAAGTACAGAAAAACTGAATAGATTTTTGCATTAGTGAAGAAAAGGTTATTAGCCTTTAGAGAGTAAATTTTATAACCATTCAGTGAGGTCTAGGTATGGTAATTAAAGTTTTTTTTAACAACTTCTTCTATTTGTCTTTTAAAGAAGATTCTGGCATAATGCGTTCTTTATTTCTCATTCCAAATATGGAAACCGGAAACACGTAATAAACATTATACATTTTTGTAAATAAATTCTATCTA
>CAZIFH010000090.1:0-4584 GCA_964539065.1 uncultured Candidatus Bathyarchaeia archaeon
CAATCATTTCAGGAGACATATTAATCCCTCCATGAACTCTTTAATTTAGATTCCGAACAATCCTCTTTTCTTAGGTTTCTCGGACTGTTTTGCAACTTGTAATTCTAGCGCTGAACCTGAAGGCTGAGATGGAGCTGTCAAACTCATAGATGACTCTAAGAATGGACTTGGTACACCTGCTAAGACTATTGTTGCACGAATTGATCCTTGCATTGTACTGTTAACTCTAGCGCCCCAAGAAACCCTTGCATTTGGCGAGATTCTGTTTATGACGATTTCGCCAGCTTTAGTTACGTCTTCCAGCGTCATGTCATCACCGCCTTCTAAGTGAATTAACCCTCCCTCGCTTTTCCTAAGATCACCTATATCAAGAAGCTGCGAATTAAGCGCCTTCTCCACCGCATCTACCACCTTAGTGTCTCCTTGTCCTTCTCCAATTCCTACCGCACAGATTTTGGCACCTGTCATAATTGCTTTCAAGTCAGCAAAATCTAGGTTAACTAAGCTTGGAACTGCTATGGTTTCAGATATGTTCTTAATGAAGTTGGCTATCAGCTCATTTGCAACAGCGAACGCCTCAGACAATGGAAGCGCTCCTGCAAATTTTCTTAGTTTAGCGTTATCAATTACAATAACAGCGTCGCATTGTTCCATTAGCCTCGCGAGACCATCCTTGGCTTTCTCTATACGAGATCTTTCAACCTGAAACGGGATTGTGACTACTCCAATAGTCAAAGCTCCAAGGTTCTTAGCTATGTTTGCGATAACTGGGGACGCTCCTGTTCCTGTTCCTCCTCCTAATCCAGCTGTTATGAACACCAGTCCTGAACCAGCTATTATATTTTCAATTTCTCTGGAGTTTTCTGTGGCAGCTTTACTTCCTTGTTCTATGAATCCTCCTGTTCCAAGTCCACCGCATGTCTGGTATCCAATCAAGATTCTGCTGTCAGCTGTTGTTATGCTTAGGTGTTTTGCGTCTGTGTTCAGAGCATAGATTCGTGCACCTGCTACACCCTTTTCTTTCATCCATGAAACAATGTTGCATCCGGCGCCTCCGACGCCTATTACGCAAATCTGTGGAATTGCTTCTCTAGCAATTTCCTCAATTGTTTTTTCGGATACTCGACTTACGGTTTGTGTTAATGTTTCCATCATTTTTTCTCTCCATTTTCTTTTTAAGTGAATTTAATAAGTTGTATTTTAGTTAACTTATGGAGCATATAAGGTTTTCCAAAAAAGTTAATGCGAGAGCATTTAATTGATACTTCCACGTGGTGCAAGAGTGTGTAAATATATATAATTTTTTTAAACCTTAGTATAACTAAAAGGGTTATTTTTGAGATGAAAAACCTGACTCCTTATTCTCTATCATAGACAAAAAAATTCAGACGACATAAAAAATACATCACTATGCAACTAGAAGCCTTTCCGGAAGGAAAAGGAGCTGCAGCCAACTGGTTTAAGTGCATTACTTTTACGTGATTCTATTAAGTTTATTGCGATGAATGTCTGTTTTACAAATTGAAGTTTTTTGCTCTCGTTTTTGTATGGACTGAAAGATTGAGAAGTTTATCAATTTCTTCTGTTTTATGGTTTTTCTGTTATTTCCTTATATATATATCTACGTGTTACAAAGCTATTTTTTTAACAGTTGTTTTCTTTTGCTTAAAAGCAACGGAGGCATGTTAATGTCCGAAAAATTCAAACAAAAATGGGAGGAATCACCTAAAGGACTAGGAAAATTAGTTGGTCGAAGAACGCCTTTGAAGCCTCAGATTAACCGAGTGTTGACTCGCGTAGAAACTCAAAATGAAAGATTAAACGCTTACATAAACCAATACGATAATCGAGATAAGGAGCTCTTCGAAAAAATCGTTCAGGCACAACAAAGACGAGATTATGCACATGCCAAGATGTTGGCTGACGAGCTATCAGAGGTAAGAAGACAGAAAAACGTTCTTATGCACTCTAAACTTGCTTTAGAAAATGTTTGTTTGAGGTTGCGCACGATATACGAGTTTGGAAATTCAGCGTCTTCAGTATCAGGGGTTGTTAAGACACTCAAAAGCATCAGAAACGGCATTGCGGGGATGCTGCCTGACATTGGCAATGAGATATCCCAAGTGGAAAAAATGCTTAGCAACATGGTAACGGATATTGGTGGAACTATAGATGCATCCTATGACTTCACTCCGTCAAGCGAAGATGCAAACAGAATTTTGAAAGAGGCAGCAATCGTTGTGGAAAATCGCACTAAAGAAAGGCTTCCAAGTCTAAACGTGCCGCAGGAAAGTTACTATGCTGACGGAAGATCTGCCGAAAACACTTAAACGTAACAAAAATTTTTATTCAAAATATCAGCAGCAATAAACAGTGTCTACCTATAACAAACCTAATCTACTAATATCCTTTACACAATTAGCCGAATTTCTGTTATTGGAAGAACTGAACAATCAAGTTTTCATTTTCTCCAAATTGCAGTGTGTAACGAAGAAAATGCTGAGGATTTCTCATCTGCAAGTTTATTGGTTTCACATAATTTTGGATTGATCTGCTTTCCTTGTAATTTTTATGTCCTATATCCCGTGAATATCATTATTAAAAACATAGAATATAAGAAAAGTAACAGTATTCCTTCTCTCCAACCTGCTTTTTTGTTTGTAAGAAAATACCAAAGAAACAAGTTTGCTATGATTGAGAACATAACCAAGTTTGAGAAAGCAGTCATGTTTACAGTTAATATTGAACCAATCAGTGCTACTCCAAGAATGCAAGTTATGTTTATGAAACAGGCTCCAATAGCATTGCCAAAAGCAAGGTCTAGATGCCCCTTTTTCGTCGCATCAATGCTTATTACAAGTTCAGGTAAGCTTGTGCCGAAAGCAACAATTGTAGCACCGATGACAACTTGAGGCACACCTATTGCTATGGCAATGTAAGAGGCAGAATCAACAATAAAATATGCGCTTGCTACCACTCCCATAGCTCCCAAAAAAGTTAATGACAAAAATCTATTTAATCTCTGTTTTTCTCTGCTTGTGATCTTTTCTTTCTTCTTTTCTCGAGTTCCTCCTTTTGAAAGATTAATAGAGTTGTAAATAAAAAGTATTATAAGAATTAGACCAATAAACCTACTTGCTTCTCCCACATAGATTAGAATCAACGGAATTACGGAAGCTACGAAAACACCAAAGTAGAGGCTTTGCATATTTTCCTTTTCTATTGAATGTGGAAGCATATTTTTGCCAGAATTTTTTAAAGACGCAAAAAGAAAACTGATACCTAGTATTAAGCAAATATTTACAATGTTTGAGCCTATTGCGTTGCCGATTGCAATGCTAACATTTTCTTGACCTAGCACAGCAATCACGGATACTGAAAGTTCTGGTAGAGTAGTTAATGAAGATACTAACAAAAATCCAATCGATGTTTTTCCAAGACCGGTTATTTCGGCGACCTTCACTGAATTATTTACCGCTATATCGCTAGATTTGTCAAGAATAAACAGTGATATAAGAAATACAGCGATGTTTCCTACCAGTCCGATTTCTTCAAAGATTGCCTAAACCACCGATTAAATGTTTGAATCAATTGACCTGATTATGATTTATATATTTTACTATTTCATTATATATACAAAATTATCGCACTCAAATTATTTGACTATTATCTGTAATATTGCTAGAATAAAAAATAAAATGGTTCTATGCAACCTATTTTCAGAAATGCTTGCTATTTAATTTGTGAATAGCCAGCTTTTATGTCGTTAAGGGAGGCTATTTTTTGGTTGTGATTGAATTTGATGGAACAAAATTTTTGGAAGCCAACTTATTTATCTTAAGAGCTTCTATCTCCATCTTCATTTGGTATCAAATCAAATCTTTTCGCTTGATGTTAACACAAAAATCTTATTTTTACCATCATTGTTTCTTTCAGATAAAAGACCATGTGCAACAAGAAAATTCGTGTATCTCTTAAGTCTGTTCCATGTTAAATTTGCCAGGTGCATAGATGTGCGTAGGCTTACCTCTGCCTTCAGATACCGCCTTCAGTATATCAATATACATCTCAAATTGAGAACGTCGAGTCAATGAAAGTAACCTCTAAAACCTGTGAAACTTGAAGCAATGAAAAGCTTTTTAATATATCGAGTTATGCATGGTACAATCTAGTTTTAGCTAGAATAATAGGTCATCAATTTGTAGCGGTACTAATTCCTCTCAAACTTAAAGCATTCATGAGTGTTATGCCTAATGCTCCACCTAAAATTCCACCTACTGCGTGTAGTCCTGCCCAGCCTAATATTCCGCCCCACTTATTCAACGCTGCCGGCGCCATAAAGAAAAAGGCTATTAAAAATCCAGCAACTGCTGCTGAAATCACTGAAATTATGAATAGACTAATTGAGCCCAAAAGTTTTTTCTTGAACATCTGTTTATAGCCTACTATGAATGTAAGAAAATCAAACACTGCTGAGGCAGCTGTGAAACCAAGGAAGTGTGTGGCTGTGGGCAAAAGAATAAAGTTTATAATTGTAGCAATAGCGCCAACCATTGTTGCTGTTCCGAGTTTTCTGACGTACCA
>CAZIFH010000091.1:0-3041 GCA_964539065.1 uncultured Candidatus Bathyarchaeia archaeon
GATTTCTACACGTTTAACAGGTCTTGCTCTTCGATACTTTTTTACAGCTCTTGCTTTTCGATATTTATGGGGAACATACTTTCTAGGTTCAGGTTTCTTACGCCGTCCCTTATACTGCCTAACATAGGCTAAAAGCCTCTGCCTTTTCATTCCCATGTGTCTAGACTGCATTTCCTTCTGAATCTGGTTAGCTGAAGCTCCTTCCCTACACCTTTTTTCGATGAAGTCTTTTTGTTGTTGTGTTGCTTCGCCCTTAAGCTTCCTTTCAGGCATGGAAATCAACCTTTTTTCAAGAGTTTAAGAGCTACCCGTATGTAATCTTGAACGGTTGCTGGTTTAAAGTAAGGTTCAAGGTTATCCAAAATTTGTTCTGGAGAAATACCTTGACTTAGCCACAGTTTAATTATTTCAATGTTTCGAGCTCTTGCTACTGCACCAGAACCTAGAATAAAGCCTTCAACATTTCCTATTGAAACATGGATTTTGCTTGTTGACGCTTTTTTTGATTGAAATTCTCTGAGGCAGTCTTCACTGCAGAAGCCCAAGCCTTTAGGTATTTCTTTACCACAGTTTTTACAATTAGGCATCTAGTTCTTTCTCCTTTAGGATTCCAAGAGCTTTCTTTGTTTCCTCTGGATAGAACGAAAGGCTAGCTAATTCTTTTTTGATGGCACGTCTGACAAAACTAGAGATGTCTTCGCCTCTTGCTTCACAAACCTTTTCTAACAGTGTTCGGTCTTCTGAGGTAACTCTAACTCCTATCATTATGAGCGCCATTATTTATCACGATTAAAGACTTATAAATAGGGTTTAATATTATTTTCGTATTGAAAAAAGTAATATGTATTACAATAGAATGGAGAGAAAAGTAATATGGCTAAAACCTTAGGAATCTTTCACGGAAAGAAAGACGAATATAATCGCCTAATCCTTAAAGGTCTAGTTACTGGCGAAAAGACAACAATGCAGATAGCAGAATACATTTACCAGAATTCAAAACAACCGCCCAGTCATAATCCAATCAATGAAAAGAGGAAAATATATAGTGTCATCGCCAGAAAGGGCAGTCGACTAAATGAATTAGAAGAAAAAGGCTACATTTTCAGAGGAAATGCCCTAAAGTGGGACTTAACCACAAAAGGACTTTGCCTCGCTATAACATTCTTTGAAACTAGCGAAATCATAAAATATGTTAACTTTGACCGATTTGGCATCGACATACAGAAAGTAGTGGAATCACTTAAAGACAATCCACTCTTGGCAGTAGCTCTTAAAACAAAAGAGGGGAAAAAGAAGTTAAAAGAAGTATCCGATAAGTTACAAAGTGATACTCTTGTCTTTGAAATGTTTCTAAACAGAATCAAAGACCTCATCAATGATATCATAAAAAAGGGCATTGACATCGATTCGATGACAGACAATGATATTATGTTTTATGTTGCAGGTAAACTCTCTGATTTCATGAAGGATATAAAATTTCTAAGTTAAAAGGTGATTGAAAATTGGTTCGTGGTTCTAAAGTTTTAAAGCTTGAGTTAGCTGATTATGGCAGTTATTTAGGACGTGGAGAAGGCTGTTTCGAGGTTCGACACAAGAACGGAGAGCTTGAACGCTTCCCACACTACGAAAAAGAAATAGGCGAATGCGTCCTAAAAAGTGGAAACTACGTTTCCGTTGACGCTTTAATTGACCTTGCATTGTGGAATGTTGACACTTACATCGTGACTAAGAAAAACCGTGTTGTAGCTGTTCTGAAAAATCTCGAAGACGATTCTCACGTAAAAACCCGAATTACACAATATCAAGCCCTAGAGAACGGTAAAGGCATCAGCATAGCTAAACAGTTGGTTCTGAGCAAAATTGAAGGACAGAGAAGAGTTCTCAAGAAACACGGTTTATTACCCATTGACCAAGACATTGAAAGCCACGTTAAAAGGCTTGAACCGTCCAGCATGGAGATCTTCAGAAGAAATCTTAACGGTTTAGAAGGGAAGGCGTCTGAACAGTATTTCCAGCAGATTTTCAGCCTGTTTTCAGAGAAGATTAGACCTGAGAGAAGGACAACTTACAAGGCTTATGACGGATTGAACAATGTCTTCAATTTCGGATACTACATTCTTAGATGCAAAATTCACAAGGCGTTGATTAAGGCTAAGCTTGAGCCATATCTCGGTTTCCTTCATTCGGTTCAATTTGGAAAACCCAGCTTAGTATGCGATTTTCAAGAGCTTTACCGTTACCTTATAGACGATTTTCTAATTGAACGGAGAACAAGATTTCATAAAAACGATTTTGTAGTTATTACAGATTTTATGAACCATCTTCGTATGGGAAAGAAAATTCACTTGTGCAATTATGAGACTGACAGTTTAGCTGAAGACTTGAATAGGTTTTTTGAAAGAACAGTTGAAATTCCGAGAATAAAACACGGTCAAAGACAAACTCTTGAAACTTTGATTAATGAAGAGGCTTTACTGCTCGCCAAATACCTTAGAAACGAAAGGTCAGCTTGGATTCCTAGACTTCCTAACCTCAGGGCTTAACTAGTTTCAAAGCTTTTTAATAAAGTGAAGTCAATTATTATTTAGGGCGAACAAATTGAGCGTCAAGAAATTTATCAACATGAGTCCTGACAAATTGACTGATGAAGTGGCAGAAATGTGTAAACGTCTTGGAATCTCTGGAAGCGTAGAAGGTATGTATGACCTTTACAAGGCGGTTTTAGAGGAACAGGAACGAGCAAAAGAAAACTTTAAGAAAACAAGGAAGTTTTCAAAGCAATTACTTAAAGAAACTAACTAGTTTGTTTTTGTGTGTGAGTAGAGTAGAGAGTAGTGTAGTGTGTAGAGAGCACACAGAACAGCAGAGCAGAGAACACGACACAAGAGAGAGAGAAAAAGATTAAACGAAAGCTCTAAGCATGTGAGGCTAAACCTCAAAATCTACCCAGCCTTAGGCATTCATCCCGGCTGGATAGATGAACAGCGAATTGATGCTGACCTAAAGTTTATTGAGGAAAACATCAGCAAAATCACAGCAGT